>JAYSTZ010000753.1:0-15800 GCA_043719365.1 Verrucomicrobiaceae bacterium
TCACTCGCGCTTCGCTGGCGAGATGACGCAGGGCGTCGCATTTCACCCGCTCCGCACCGCCCGCCCAATCACGCACCGCGCCAGCAATCCGCTGTCACGCTCCGCGCTGCATTCCTCCCGCCGCTGATTTGCTGCATTCGCTCAGCCTCTGGGTCATCCGGGGAGGCTTCGCAAAGCGCAGATTGTCGGTGCGCTCATCCGGCGCGCGGCCTCGGGAGGTTGGATGGGCGAGGGTGTTGCTTGCGCTGTCGCTATGCTGTTCCCAAATCTCAAAGATTTCACGACACATTCCGCATTGCTCCTGTGCGAAGCAAATGGCCACTTCATATCATGCGCCTGAAGGCGGTGCTGGAAGCTACCCGCCTTTCCAAAAGCGTTTCCAAAAGCCAGCCTGCGCCTTGGCTTTCTCTTCAATCGGCTTATCGAAATCATCTGCTTCAAGACTGCCATAGAATCTTTCCTTGAGCTTCTTCTCCTTCGCTTCTGCCGCAGCAACTCGCCAATCTGACCAGTCCTCTGCCCACTCGACGTCATTGCGAGTAATCCAATAGTGTGACCGGCATGGGAGGTTCCAATTCCCGATGGACGGATACAGAGATACGGTATCTCCATCGAAAATCATCTTCCAATCGGTCGGCGTAAGTGGCGTCACAATCTCCCGCCCGCAACCACAGCAGCAGCGATGCACTGCGGTTCCATGAGTGATGGACACGTACAGAACGGCGGGTTCGAGAGTGTCCGGAATGAACTCGACGAATTTATGGCTGAGCTTGGTCACTGAGCAGTTGGTTCTCGTTGATGGTGTAGGTGGAATCGTGCTCGTACTCCATGTCCTGATAGAATCCGCAGAGTTTCTTCCATTTGATGACGGCAAGGGCCGCATTCAGCATGTTCAAGTCCGCGATTTGGATGTTCGTGGAGTAGGCGTCGTCTTTGGCGTCATTGAAGGAGACGCATTTGGTAAAATGGTCCCGCTTACAAGGCGTGCTCGTGGTCACGCGCACGATGCCGAGCAGGTTGTTATCGCCAACTTGGACTCCTATGCCGACATCAATAAACGAAGCTGAAATCGCTTCCAGGAGTGCGACGATTTCACGTTTTGCCCGACCCTCGTCCATGCAGATGAAAACGAAATCCAAGCCGTGCAGCAGTTGGACATTCGAGGCACCGAGCGCGACTGTGTGCGGGATAATTTTCCGCCGCATCCGTGAGTATATCTCGGCAAGGTAGTTCACTTTTAGCGGCGGCGTGCGAAGTTGCTCCACCGAGGGCGCACCCGGCGCTCGGAAGGCGTTGTGCTGGCAAAACACATCCGCGTCGAACAGATGGATTTCATCCACGGGCGTCTTCGCCACGAGGTCGAGCACGTAGGACCCAGTGCCGCCCAAGCCGACGATGCCGATTCTGTGACCCTTGAGCTTCCCACTGATGGCCTCGATTTCGGCACGGCTGGAATTAGTATCCAGATAGTTGAACACGGACTCCTCGGGCTTTGCCTCAATCACCCGAAATGTTTTCGCCGTCACCGCAGGATCGAGCGACTCCGCCGGTGCGGAAATGATTTCCGCGTAACGGCTCATCTTCTCGTAGTAGTCCTGATAGCCGTTCGGAGGCTTGTTCGAGAACGAGTGGTTCACGACGATCCCCTCTGCCAGCGTCTGCGTCTGACTGCCATTCTGGATTTGCGACATAATAGCCCCGTTCTTGTGGCATGGATGCGGACCGAGGAAGTAAACGACGTGCGTTTCCGGCTTGGTGATGGCGTTACCCGCCAGCGCAAGGGTGGACACAAGCGTGCCGAACTCGATTTGCCCGGACGAGTTGACGCAGGGGACGTGGAAAATTAGGAGGTGCGTCCCCCTGATTTCGACTTCGTAGCCCTCATTGCGGAGCCTGACGATGTCAGGACTAGGATTTACTGGTTGGTGTGACATTAAAGTGCATTCCGCATTGGAGTTTCACGACGTCGCCCTCGACCATTTTGCCTTCGGGCTTGCTTGGCGGCCCGTGCTTGAACGTGACCGTGTAAATGGTGTTCGGGTCAACCGAACCGAATGCCAGCATCACGAGATCGGCATACGAGATCGTTTTTCCGGCTGCAACTTTCTCCCGACCGTTCACGACGATTTTAGTGTCCTTCGATGCGGACTTGTCCCGGCAAGTGAACACCGCCCCGTCGTGGAACTCCACAATCTCATCGTCTGAGATCGCTTGGTCGTCCGGGGACTCGAAATCGCGGAGCAGAACTGCATCGCTCGGCAGTCCGAACAATCGCTTGAGCGAGTGTCCTGTTTGCTTCCCAACGAGCGTTACTTCCCATTCGTCATCGCACACAAACGCCAGTTTTGCCGGCCCATTGCAGGGTGCCTGAGGTGCCGCTTCACAGCGCGAAATGACGCGGAAGACATTCCCTTTGGCGAGGTCCACGAGCGCGTCCTCAGCGAAGAAAACATCATTCGGACTGCCGTGGTCGCGGACGAGAACGAAGTCCCGTCCGACGCCCGATTGGTCAAGAATGTCCCGAGCGTCGAGCTTCCGACGCGGCATCGGAAACAGCGAATCGCCGATGAGTGCTGCCCATTTTGCTGCGGCATCGCAGCCGCTATTTTGTTGTTCGTTTTGTTTATTGGTATCCATATGTGGTATGATTTCACACGGATAACGGCAGGCTGTGACAATGGGCTGTGTCGACATTTGGGATACTGCTGTCACAAAGCGTCGTTCCCAGTATAAGATGCAAGCCGTGTCCATTGACTTTACTCAAGAATCTGATTCCGGGCTCCTCTACCTGATTGGAGAGGCGACCGACGAACCAACCGAGAAATCGCTCGCACGCGATGCCATGAGGGAATTCCACATGCGGCATTATCCGTATGTCTTGAGCCGCTTGGGGGAGTTTGCGAAAAACATGGGCTCGGTCGTCATTGATGTGGAGCGGTTCACGGCCATAACGTTCGAGAAGGCATTTCGAGCCGCAAAGCGATTTAAGGACACCAGCCACGGGATTCATGAACTTGCTTCACGAAAAGTGCGGGCATGGATGGGGCAGATTGCCACCAATTTGGTACGGGATGAACTCAAGCGCGTGAGCCGTAAACAATTTGGTATTCAACTCGTCCCGCTAAACGAAGCCATTGACGCGGCGATTGACACTGACGAATCGGATCAAGATGAGAGCTTGGAACCAACTGACTCTCGCGCTTTGGCAGAGTTAAAAGCGATTTTGGCAACACTCAAGGTCGAGGAGCGGGACATTTTGATTACCTACGCCACGTTTGGAAAGCCAACCATAACTGGCAGGGAACTGCCGCCCGACATCCGAGATGCGCTCGAAGAAAGAACAAGATACGAGCGGAGCAACATTCGCAAGAAATGGAGTCGCCTCTCGCAGCGACTCGAAGCCGAACTCGAACCCTTCCTCAACACCTGAAATCCATCCTCATACAATGCCTTATCCAAACACAACCGAGCCCGATTACGAACTGACGCCCGAACTTAAAAGAGCGCTAGTCGAAATCGGAGCAATCATTCCCACGACCACTGAAGAGGTCGAACTCGCGGAAGCCCAGTATACTTCCGAACCGTCTAGCGCCAAAGTGAACGCAGCCTTTGAAAAGGTGCTTTTCCTTCTGGCCGAGGAAGCGCCCGCCGAGGGCTTCATTCAATTGCCGACTGTTACTGCATCCACCACTGGCTGCGACCTGGCTATGGCGGCAAGGAACGGCGGTGAACTTGATGCCGATACGCTTGCGAAGATCGAGCAGGATGTCGCCCGCGCGACGCAAAATCCCTCGTAGGATTGAAACCGAAACTCCACCCATTGCGTGAAACGGAGATTCTCGAACACAGCAGTGATGTTGCGGACGAGGATGCGCCTTCTGGCCGGGTTTCGACGGCAAGAATTTGTAAGGCCAAGCGCATCAGCATTGTTCACAATAGCTACGGTTCCACGAAATTTGACGGGATGCTGGTCTTGCGTGGCGGCAGTTGGGTAATCCTTTGCAACTTGGATACCGGCAACACGCCCGGATCAACTCGCGAGCGATTTACCATCGCGCATGAACTCGGCCACTATCACATTCCGGAGCATCGGAAGCAGCTTCTTGCCGGATGCCGTTCGCACGGTTCCTACGCGGGTGCTTTCGATGGTGCCGAAAGTGTCGAGGAACTCGAAGCCGATACCTTTGCCGCCAATCTACTGATGCCCATCGGCAGATTTGCCCCAAAACTCAATTGTTCGAAGCAAACGCCTCTGGCGACGATTAGAGCACTCCGGCACGAATTCGATACTTCGTGGGAGAGCACTGCGATTCAGGCAATGCGCCACGACGCACGCATCATCACTATCGCGAAGTGGAAAAACGACTGCTTCGCGTGGCATCGGATTTCGGAGCCCGTATTCAAGGCTGGTGGCTACCGTAGTTTTCAGCTCCGCGACATCAACTCCATCCCGCGTGATTGTGCGACGGCCTTGGCGCTCAAAGACTCGGAACTCGGAGGCGACAACGAAATTCGGAGCAATGCCGTGACCGCCGCGCACTGCTTCGGATGGGTCGCAGCAGGAGGGAACCGCGACATCCTCATCCGTGAGGAAGCCGTGAGAAATGGACGATTCGGTGTTCTGTCCGTGTTTTCTACGTTAGAGGAACCACAGAACGTGAACCGACGGTGACTTAGCTCCCCGCCTCCAAGGTGCATTGAATGGTGGGGCACGTTTCGGGGAGCGCTCGTTTCCGAGTAAATGGGCTTGCGGCAAGCTCTCTCTCGCCCTTTGCGTGGGAGACTGCGCACCGCCACCTTCCCCGCAGACTCCCAAGATGGCGGGCTCGGGCGCCCCGCTGCATCACTCGCGCTACGCTGGCGAGAGGACGCCGGGCGTCGCATTTCAAAGCTCCGCGCCGCCCTCCCGATCACGCAACGCGCCAGCAATCCGCTGTCACGTTCCGTGCTGCATTCCGCCCGCCATTGATTTGCTGCGCGTGCTCAGCCTCATGGGAATCCGGGGAGGCTTCGCGGTGCGCAGGGATGCTGGATCGCTCATTCGGCGCGAGCCTCGGGAGGTTGGTCTAGGGAAGGGTTTTGCTTTGCGCTGTCGCTATGCTGTTTGCGAATCGCAACGGCCTTACGGCTCGCAGAAAAGTCCTTGGAGATGTTGGGCGATCTTCGCCTTAAATGCTTCAAGTTCTCGCCTGTCGAGCGGTCTGCCCTCGGTCTTTTCGATGAGGTGATCGAGGTAGAGTTTGCGCTTTTGCCCACGTCGGCAGCTAACGAGGGTCTGCCGCGCTATGGTGTCTTGTTTTGCGCGGTTTGTGGCGGATGGCAGCGAGCGGTGTGGGCCGCTGATCAACAAGTCGTAGCGCACGAGGCCAGTCACGTAGGCAGATAGCGATGCGTATCCGAGTTCCTGCCATCGCGCCTCGACAATATCCCATATGCGCGATGGAAACATGACGCGCTCTGGCTTTGCGCTGAGCTGCGGTGCAGGGGTGGTATTCCGTGCGAGCGAGCGCATTTCATTCAATCGCTCGATGACTTGCACCAACAGCCCTTGGCGAGGCTGGCCGGGGAAGTAGCGACGCGCAATCTCTGCATCTACGGCGTCCTGCGCAGGTTGTGTATCCTCAGCGATTGCGATGGTAATCGTGTGCGATGCGCCACTTTTTAAGTCGTAGCTGACAAGGTCGAAAACGAACGGCGAAAGCGTGCGGAAACCGAACTCCATCGCGCGCAGACGGAGCGCAGGAGCGAGCATGCCGGGGATGGTGATATTTTTGCGAATGCCTTTGGACATGACGATGTGAGAAGCAAGTTGCGGGCTTAGTTTTGTTTGAAACCTGGGTGCGTGGAGAGCCAGTCGTCAAGTCGCCGCATCGTGCATTTTCCTGCCGAGAACGGCGTATCGGACGCGTTCTTGATCTGGGAGATCACCGTGCGTCCGATGCCCGAGACGATGGAAAGTTCTGTGGTGTTAAATTGCCGATGCGGGAATTTTTCCGCGAGAAACAGCAACGCGGCGAACGTCGTGGTGTCGTTGAGCGTTTCGTCTTCGTGGCAGATGGTAGCGGCTGAGTTCGGTTTGATTCGTGTCTTCATTTTTTGTGTGGAGGTAGATTAACGCGCCGATTCGGAACGCCGCAACGGGGTGCCTATGGACACATTTTCCAGAGACGGCAGGCAGAAAACCGCGTTTTACACTCAAAACTTTGAAGGCAGAGCCCCGCGTAAATTCAAACACCGTCAACTTTTTCCGCAGGTCATGGGAGAACGCGAAGAAGCAGTTTGAGAACGTTGGAGAACAAACGCCCCAGCGCGGAACCGGGCGGAAAAAATCCGGGTGTAAAGCCCTCCACGTCACGCAGCGCCGGGCATTCAGCACGGCGAGCGAAGACGAACAAAGCATACATCAATTGAACAAAATCAAACTCCAAAAACTCGTCACCTCCACCGTCGCACTTCATCGCGAAATCGCGGAAAAGACCGAACAACTCAAACTGCTCAAGGCTACGCTTGTTGATGAGGCACGGCTCCATCCATCCGACCATATCGCGAATGACAAAGGTGGCTCGCGGTGGACTGCCGAGGGCAAAGACGGCTGCATCGCCCGAGTGAGTTTCCCGGTCGCCACGCTCGTTTCGGAAATCGACGCCAAGAGCGACCTTACCGAGCAATGCCAAGCAATTGCGGGCGAGTCGTTTCGCAAGCTCTTCACACCCGTAAAGTTCTATCAACTCGCAGACGACTTCCGCGCCGAGGCCAAAGCACTCCTGCCCGAAGCGAAGGCCGACGAACTCACGAAGCTCTGCGAAAACGAAGGCGCACCGCGTGTGAGCTTCGAGACGGCGAAAGAAAAATCCGCTGCGAATGGCAAAACGAAGTGAAGACCCGGCGCTTCAAAAACAACATCGGCCCACAAGTCCGCCGACTTCGCTACGCCCAAGGCTGGTCGCAATCCATCTTCGCCGCGAAGCTCCAAATCGCTGGGATGGAAACAGACCGCAGCGGCGTCTCAAAAATCGAAGCCCGCCTCGTCTTCGCGGACGACCGCGCCATGATGTATCTCGCCGAAGTCCTCAAAGTAGAAGTCGGCGAACTATTCCCAAAACACGACCACACCAACCGCCTCCACGACTTCCTCGCACGGCTGGAGACAACGCGGTTTTGATTATGAAAATGCGGCGCAAAGTGTCTTTTCGGAGGCAGATTTCGTGTGACAATTTGTGACAAACTTCGCCCATCGAAACATTTCTATTTGCGCACAAAAATCATTCTTCTCTGATGAATGGCTTCAAACACATGGTTCCATGAGGCTTCGCACGGGTTCAACTCCCCTCGCCTCCACTTTTTCTGTCCGCAAGGCCTATCTCCGAAAGGCGTGCGCCACGTTTCCGCACGATGATGCCATTTGTTGCGTATCGTCTCGGGCGGAGCACTTGCCCCCCCATCCGAGCCAGCCTACTTCACTGTTGGCAGGTATTTCGTCAGTTCGCGCAGCGCAACGACCGTGCAACCCTGCTCCTTCAAATGCGCCATGTATTTTTCGAAGTCCGCGAAGTCTGTGTTCACCCACGGGTGCTGCTCGTCCGGGACGCCGTGGAAAGTCAGGACGGCGACCTTTCCGTCTATTGCTTTCGCCACTGCGGCGACGAAATCCTCAAACTTCACTCCCGGCTTTGAATCGAACACCTGCGGCATGAGCAGAGGCTCGTTCGCGGCGGGGTCGAACGCCCTTGCTCCGCCTGCACGTGCGAATTTGTAGCCGCGCTCGCGCAGCACTTTCAGCGCGTCATCACCTGTCGCGTAGCCGGGATAGCAAAACGTGACCGGCCGCGGGATGCCGTGCTGCTCGCACTGCGTTTCGATGTATTCCACGTCTGCGTGGATCTGCTCCACCGTCTGCCCGTTCACCGCGGTGTGACGCCGCGTGTGATTCCCGATTTCAAATCCCGCATCGTGCAGCCCTTTGATTTGCTCCCATGTCATGTAGAGCTTCTTGTTCGTCCCAAAATCGAAGCCCTCCGTGATGAAGAATGTCGCCCCAAACCCGAGCTTCTTGAGCAACGGCGCGACGTTGGTAACCTGACTCGCGACGGAGTCATCAAACGTCAGCACGACCAACTTATCCGGCACCTTCTCGCCAGCCTTTACGGGAGGTTCATCGGCTAAAAGCGAACCGCTCCCAAACATTGCGATGGCGAACCCGCAAAAAGTCAGGACGCCGCGGATGAAAAATCTGCGCGGGCTCATTTCGTCGCATCCTTTTTCACGGTGCCGGGGAGCGTGAGGACCGCATCGACATGCCCTTCCCTGACCGAAAGAGCACTGATTGTTTGACTCAGTTTTTTCTGTTCCCCGGCATTTTCCGGCAGCGCGGAAGCTTGAATCGCGGGGAGCAGCTTGTCCCACACGACGTTCAATTCCGCCTGCATGTCCTTTGCATTCGCGGTGATTGCGACGACTGCGTCCTGCTCCGGCAGCACAATGCAAAACTGCCCGAACGCCCCGTCTCCCCGATACGCTCCGTGGCGGCAGCGCCAAAACTGAAAACCGTATCCTTGATCCCAATCACGCGCCGGGTCGCTCCCATTGGAAACCTGCCGCGCCGTCGCCTGCTCGACCCATCCTTGCGGCACAAGTTGCTTCCCGTTCCATTGTCCTTTTTGCAGGAAGAGCTGGCCGAACTTCGCCACATCTTCCGTGCGCACCATGAGCCCCCAGCCGCCAAGCGAGTTGCCCTGCGGACTCGCGCCCCACTCGGGGTTTTCGATGCCGAGCGGATCAAAAAGGCGCGGCTTCAAATAGTCGAGAACGGTCGCCCCCGTCACCTTCGTCACGATAGCCGAAAGCATGTGCGTGCCCGGGGAATTGTATAGGAAGTGGGTGCCGGGCTTGTGCTCCACGGGATGCGCTAGAAAGGTCTTCACCCACGGCGTGTCTGGCGAAAACTTGGGCTCCGTTTGATGCCCGGAGGACATCGTAAGGAGGTCCCGCACCCTCATCGCCTGAAGATTTTTCGACGCATCTGCGGGAATATCCTCCGGGAAAAACTTCGCCACTGGATCATCCACGCTCAATTTCCCCTCGGAGACTGCAAGCCCCACAGCCGTGGACGTGAAACTTTTGCTGAGCGAGTGCATCACGTGAGGCTTGTCAGCCGATTCCGGCTTCCACCAGGCCTCCGCCACGACATGCCCGTGGCGGACCAGCATGAAGCTGTGCATCGTATCCACCTGGTTATCTGCCGCCTCGATAAACTCCCGAATCCCCGCCGAGGAAACCCCTTGAGCCTCCGGCAAAGCCCGCGGCAAAGGCTGTGCAGCAAACGCGGAGTGAGCCGAAGAAAATAGAATGATACCGAAAATTGCCAGGCGTTTTTGGATTGGATTCATCCACTCATCCTAATCGTCCAAAAGCACCGCACAAGCTCGCCTTGAAGAGATCCGTCTCGAGCCTCACTACTGGGTGGATATCACGGATCGGCGCGTCAAGATTCTACCGATCGCTCCAGCAGACCGCTGAGCCCAGCTTTCCCTCTCGCCGATCTTGCAGCGCGTCTCGATTCCCTTCCATGGGTCTTCTTCGATTTGCTTCATACCGAGGCTGATGCGCTGGGCGTTCTTGTCGATGTCGATAACGACCGCTTCGAATTCCTGGCCCATGGTGAGCACATCGCTCGGGCGAGCGATGCGCTTCCTTCTACGAGCCGAACGAGTCACTCTGTGCGTTTATGTCCGCAAAACGGATTCACTACCAACACACCGTCGTAGTCTTGGCCGTGACTCAAATCTTCCGTGAGGACCTCCTGGCATCCCGCAGCTTTTGCCGCAGCCAAAATCGCAGCGTCCCAGTAAGATGTCTGAAAACGACCCTTGATCGCCAGCGCACTTAGCAAAACGGCGACCGTGTTTTCTTGGACATGGAAGCGCAGCCACTTTTGGATGAGCCGAGTCGCGATGTCGTGCGGCAGCGCATCAGGGCGGCGTGCGTGCGTCGCTTGCACGTAAAACTCTTGCAGCACTTGGACCGAAAGCGCCACATCGCTGCACCGCAAAATCTCCGTGGCGATTGCAGTCTTCTCAGGTTGCGCAGGCTCAAGATCGAGGGAGTAGAGCAGGATATTCGTATCAACGAATCGCATCGCGTGAGTGCAGTTCCTCCCGGTTCAAATTGTGCGCCGGATTTAAACTGAGTCGCTTCGCCCGCAGTTCCGCCCGCAGTTCATCCTCTTCCCGCTGAAGCCGCTGGAATTCGCTCTCCTTTTGATCGTTTCCAGTCAATCGGATAAGAAACGCCTTAAACAACGCCGAGATGGACGTGGACTGCTCCGCCGCTTTGATTCGAGCTTGCCTGTAAACCTCATCGTCCAAACTGATGGTGATATTCTTCATAGCCAGCACACAGAAACACTGAAACACATTCAAGGCAACCGCATTTCTGGGAGACGTTGGCAAAAATTGGAAAGCGCGTTGCGGTCGTAGTGAATGGTCAGAGCGATTCGGACAGCTTGCAAGTGATCTGATGTTGACGGAGTCCCGGGCGGTCAGAGGAAATGTGAGGCATTTCCTTCATTATTAGTCTGTCACTTCCTTTACTATTAGTCTGTCACTCTGTGCGGTCAGTCACTCTGGTCACTCTGTGCGGTCAGTCACTCTGTGCGGTCAGTCACTCTGTGCGGTCACTCTGTGCGCGTGGTCACTCTGTGCGCGTGGCGCGATGCCCCCGTTTCCCGCTGGATGCAAACGAGCTGGGTTCGCTTTACATGGCCACGGGCAACCGCTCAAATGCGCTACCTCTTTTTAATCTGGACCGTTTTAATTGCTTTTTCGATACCTACAATATCCCTGTTTCGGTAAAAGTTTGCGCGAACTGAGGGAATACCGAATTCAGGCAGAACTGTTTCTCGGAATGCGGACGCCTTACTACGCAACGAGTCAATTTCCACGATCCTGTCTCTTACGGAATTTCCTTTATCTCCGAACTCAAGAAGTGGATCTAGCTTTGACAAAGCATCCCGCTCAATCGAGAGAGCAGATAAGGAATAAAGCTCCACATAGTCCTCGGACGGGTTTAATCGCCTGGATACACCAATAATATTCGACGCAAACTCAGCCTTTCCCTCTGGGGTAAGCGTTGGAATCACCTTTAATAATAATGGCAGTGCGCTCATCAGGTGCGTGACGGATGATCGAAATTCAGTCTCAATTTGGGTCGCTTCAATCTCCGCTTCATCGGCGGATTTACCCCGATATAACAAGAGTTCTCGAGCCTCCTTTTTGAGTTCACTGCTCCCAAAAGGAGGAATTATCGTTTCTCCAATCTTGTTGAGAATTTGCAACGCCCCTTCCGAATCACCGTGCCTTACTTCGATGCCCAAAAGACTGAGTGCAATCCAAGGATCAGAAGGAAACCGCACATGCCCCGCTCGGAGCTCGTTCAGAAAGTCCTGATCGTTTTGTCCATATTTCCTAGCATGAAACGCGACAAAAAGAAACGCCTCAGGAGACGAGTTCGCAAGTTTGCGGAGTTCCCATAACGCGGATGGATCACGGTCGACCAAATGGAGAGCGCAAAGCGCGGAAGTCACGTTGTCTCGAGTTTTCAAGTATTCACTAAGACTCAAATCCACTGCTTCTTTGGAGCCTGTTTGGACGACGAGGGGAGCGACACCAACAACGCTGTCACCTCGTCCAACAACTGTATTTACGCCATGATTCCAGACAGACAGAATGACCAAACATGCTGCAATCAATACGAATCCAAATGTGACTGCGGGCCTCATTAAAAATAAATGCCAGTATCGAACGGTTTTAAGCACTATCCAGGGTTTTTCGGCTCTTCCGGCTCGATCGGATCTTTAACCGAACATGGCCCAAATACCACTATCGGTTTCCCTTCCTCGTCAACACCTGGATCTCCTAATCCTCCGACACAGGGTCCACATTCAATTGCACCGCGCAATCCTTGGCACACCCGCGTATATTTTGTTGGGGATTTTGGATCAGATTCACAAATGTAAGCCATCGCTCCCAACGTACAAATCGCTTTAGTCGCTGCATCGCCTTTCGCATACATGTCAGGTTCCGGCTCATTCGAGGCAAACGTACTGAGGTGGCTGAGGAGTAACGATGCAGGCACTAAAAGTGACGATTGTTTGAGGAAAGAACGGCGCGAAGTTTTGGTGGTATTTTTCATGCGCGAATACACTTGCACTCAAAAAAAAAAAAATGGGAAGCCTTTTCTGTGACTATTTTTTCGTCCCATCGTTCCACTGCTGGAAAGCCTCCGGGTACAATGCCCGCGCTGGTTTTCATCAGCGGGTTTTTGGGGGCAGGAAAGACGACTTGTATTGCTTGGATGGCTCGGGAATTGGCGAAATGTAAGAGGCGCGTGGCGGTGGTGATGAATGACCAGAGCGATGGGTTGATTGATTCGCAGATTGCCGCAATCCATGCGGAAAGTTCGCAGGTGGCGGGTGGGTGTTTTTGTTGTCGCAGCGGGGAGTTGGTGGAGATTCTCAAAAAACAGACGAAGGAGCTTCGGCCTGATGTGATGCTGGCGGAGCCGGTGGGGAGTTGCACCGACTTGACGGCGACGCTGCTGCATCCGCTGCGGGAGATTTACAAGCTACCGCTCAACATTGCACCGCTGAGTGTGGTGGTGGATGCTCGACGGGCTGTGAGCCATTTTGCCGGCTCGGGTCGTGGGCGTGGGTTGGCGAAGGAGGTCGGGTATATTTGGCAAAAGCAGCTCGAAGAGGCGGAAATCATTGTGCTGAATAAAGTGGAGTTGCTGTCGGCGCGGCAGTTGGCGGCGCTGAGGGCGAAGGTGGCGCTGGCGTATCCGAAGGCTCTGCTTTTTTGCACGAGCGCGGTGAGTGGGTTGGGGATGCAGGAATGGATGGATACCGTGCTCGGAACGACGACAAGTACAGCGGAGACTATGAGTGTGGATTACGCGACGTATGGACGCGGGGAGGCACTGCTGGGCTGGGTGAATATGGAGGCGGTGGTGCAGTCGCCGATTGCATTTGCGCCGGGTGAGACGTTGCAACGGCTTGCGGAGAGCGTGCGCAAGTCGGTGGAGAAAAGCGGTTCGGAGATTGCGCATTTTAAGATGAGCTTTGCTCCTTCGCGACGAGCGAAGTCCGCACTCTCGGTGGTAAATGTGACGATGAATGGCGACCCGGCGCGTTTGTCGTTGCTGGGAGCGGCGTCCGCGACCCAAGGGAAGGTTTTGGTAAACTTGCGCGCTGAGGGCGATCCCGACGAGCTGGTTCGCGTGGTGAAGAATAAGGTGCGGCGATTGCGTCCGGCAATGGAATGGGAATGGACGCGGTGTGAGGCGTTCCGCCCCTCGGAGCCGACGCCGACGCATCGGATTCAGAAATGAGTTCAGCCCGTTTGGCAAACAACGACGCCGGGACGCGGGTAGGGTGGGCATCTTGCCCGCCGCGCTGCGCATCCTGCGCAGTGCCCGGTGGAGTGATGCTGCGCGACAATCGCGAGCGCCGAATCGTTGGCACGTTCGATGGTCCAGGCGGGACGCCCGAACCGGCGGGCAGGATGCCCACCCTACCCCGCGCCCGATTTTTTCAACAATGACGACCAAAACTACGCTATGAGTTGGACCCAAGTGTTCCCGGTGCTCACCGATGAATTGGTGAGCGAATATCAACAACGTGCAACCAAGGATGAGCGCCGAGAGGCGAAGGAGTGGTTTCGCGTGGAGCGTGTGCTCAATGCACAAGACCGTGCGCATATCGTGCCCTTTGCGCTCTACAATCGTCCCCTGCGCGAGCATTTGCCGGATTTCCCAGCGCCGACGCCGAGGAATCTGAGTAAGATGACGGACACGGCGGGCGGGCGAGTGCCGTCGTTTCGGAAGCATCAGGTGATTCCGATGCTGAGGGGCGCGCGGGAGATACGGAAGAAACGGCCCGATGTGGTGGTGCGCGTCTATTTAGCGAAGGACTTGGAGTTTCTCGCCGATGAACTGGTGTCGGCGGGCTGCGAGGTGTGTGTGATGGCGCATTCGTCGCTACGCCATTCGCCGGGTGCATTGTGGCGTTTTCTGCCGCTGGCGGAAAAGGGTCGAGTAGTGACGGTGAGTGATGCGATTTTCTCGCCCCGGGTGCTTGCGGACATCGCTCGGACGGATGCGATGCTCCGTGCGGGCCTGGGGTTTTGGCGGGTCCCGTATGCGGCGGGAGTGGACTCGCTGCGTGAGTTTGCGTATCGGCCTATTGCTCGGTCACAGTATGGCGCGATGGGTGGACTTCCGATTCAACGGCTTGCCGAGGCGCTTGTCTGGCATACACGGAAGAAATCCATCCCGCGCACTTGCACGCCGCCGGGCGGGTGCGGTACGCCGAAGGTCGCCGGTGCGCAGTGGCCGGATTTCGGATTCGATGAGTGGTTTTTGCTCTCTGCGATTTACCCGCGTGTCGCACGCAAAGGAGTTCTTACCCTCGCTGATGCAGCCACGTCATCGCTAGTGTTGCCGCTCGATGTGGAATACACGACTTGGGCGAACCCACGGAGCGAAGTCGTCTATTTTGGCGAAGCCGCGAAAGGCTGTTGCCCAACTCCTGAGCTTGCTGGAAAGAAGAAGAAAAAGCGCTTCACAATCCCTGCAATCGAAGTCCCATATTGGAACAAATGGGAGAAGCTCCCGCTTTTTATGAATCTGCATGGCCTGTGCGGACGGGCTGTAAAACTCGGCGCGAGGAATGGCGAGCAATCGGCGGAGTTTCTCGCCACTTGGAAGGGAAAGCGATGGAGCGTCGTCGAGCGGTGGAAGCCTCGTCCGGCAAACGATTGGGTGGATGCCGAGAACCTCAAAACCGAAGCTGAATGGGATGCCGCGCGAAAAGCTTTTGACAAAACTCTGCGTAACGAAAAACGCGTGGATGTCATTCAGAAAACCGACAGCGCAGCAGCAAGGCAGTTTCCGAATGCCAGCCTCGATTTGGTTTGGCTCAATGAAGACCGCTCTTTCCGAGGAGCCCTTGCTGCGATTGAGCGTTGGTGGCCAAAGCTACGAGAGGGCGGAATCATGGCGGGAATCAGCGGTCGAGACGGGTTTCACGGTTCGGCATATGGTGCGCATTCATGGCATGGAACTCAATCCGCGCTCAAGGATTGGATGCGCCAGACTGGGACGGGATTCTTTGGCACAGCGGACGGCAAAGACGGCTGGATGATGTTTAAAACCAAACTCCCGCGCCCCGAAGATGTCCTGGTGATTACTGGCGCGACGAAGGAAGTTTCCTACGCGGAAATCACCACGGAAAACCATCGGGCCTACTGTGCGAAATGGGGCTACAAGTATCACTTTTTCGGCGAAGAAGGCTTTGACAGGTCGCGAGCGTTGCAGTGGTCGAAAATCGCGATGATGCGAAAGTCGCTTCGGAAGTCAAAATGGGTGCTTTGGATCGATTGCGATGCAGTTTTCAATGACTGGTCGGTGCCCATTTCGCGTATGTGCTTGAGTCAGTTTTCGCTCATCTGCGGTGCGTGGCCGTTTGACGGGAAATGTCGGCCAAGTTCCGGCGTTTTCATGATGCAGAATACTCCAATCGGGAGGGAGTTTCTGGAGCAAGTCTGGCAGTTTCCCCGCAGCCGCCACAGCGGAGCGCACGAGGAGGATGCGATGTGGAGCGTGGTAAAGAGGGATGCCCGGTTCAGGCGAGCGATGCTTGCGGTCACCGCTACGGAACTCAATAGCCCTGCAACTTCTGGCGCGAGCCTCGCAGACCCGATTCTGCATTTTCTCCAACTCAAAGAAACGCGAACCCCGATTCT
>JAYSTZ010000754.1:0-2610 GCA_043719365.1 Verrucomicrobiaceae bacterium
GGAAGCGTTCATTCGTAATTCAATCTGTTTTGGTCCATGACGAAATCTCTTCTCGCACTCGCACTTCTCTCTTCGATCTCATTTGCCGGCGACCCCGCCCCGACCATTGATATCTCGAAGCTCCCGCAGCAATCCCAGATCGTGGACGATGTCGTGGTGCCAGTGCCGAGTGAGATTTTCGCTGTTCTCGATAAACTCGGGAAACCAAACTGGACCGCCGTTCTCCGTGCGCCAAAGGGAGTCGTCAAAACGTGCGGAAACCAGCCGCAAGACGCTCTGTACCTCGGAGTGATCATCGCGGAGGGATTCATCGCGGTGGAGGCGCAAAACTCCGAGGCCGTGAAAGACATCGGCAAAAGTGTGCTGAAACTGTCCGAGGCGCTCAGCGTCCGCAAGGAAGTCACCAGCCGCGCAAACGCAATTATTGCGGCAGCCGACAGCAGCGACTGGCAACTCGTCCGCAGGGAACTCGACGGCGCGCTGAGCGAAGTGCGTGGAGCCATGAAGGCGCTCGGTTCCGAGAACCTCGCGCATCTCGTCAGTCTCGGGGGCTGGGTCCGGGGCACCGAGGCGCTCTGCGAGGTCGTTTCGAAAAACTACAGCAAGGATGGAGCGGACCTCCTCCGGCAGCACATGCTCCTCTCGTTTTTTAACAACAAGCTGAAAAACATCAGCAAACAAAAATCACTGAAACACCCGCTGATACCGAAACTCCAGGCCGGTCTCACGGGTATCGGTCCCCTCATCGGTCTCGCTCAAGACGCTGATATTTCCGCAAAGTCGGTAAAAGAAATTGGCGACATCACTGCGGGGCTGGTCAAAGCCATTCAAACCAAGTAAACCCTTTTCACCAGACCGTGAAGCGCTCAATTTTTCAACTACTAGCCATACTCGCCCTGGCCCTGACTCCTGTCCGGGCAACGGTGGACGACGCATTATCCTACGCCCTGGAGGCAGCCACGCCTTATGTCAAAGAAGGGTTTACTGTCCGCGAAGATTGGTGGGGCGGAGACCTCCCGGTCGGTAAGCCCAAAGCCATCGTGCATCAGCTTTTCAAAGGCAACCAGTATTGGTTTTGGATGGGCACCGAAGTCGCCACGGCAAAGATCACCGTTCACGTCTATGACGCAGACGGAAATCTGTGCGAAGTCGAAGCCTGGTCAAAAGGCCGCTTTGCAGGTGCCCGGGTCATTCCGAAAAAAACCGGGACTTATTACATCATCGCAGAGGTGGAGAAGTCCGACCGGGAGCGGACTCATTGGGCGATGGCTTACGGCTTCCGCTGATTTCCGGTCGGTCGTCGCCGAATTAAGAAACGGATGCACACTCGCTTCCGCAATTACCCGCACGGAAATGCGCTGTGGATTAAACGTGCCGCCGCGTGATCCCATCCCCTCAGCACGCAATAGACTTTTGTTATGGAACACACTTTTGAATTTGAAAGCGCCCGCACGCTCGGGTCGCTGTTTCTCAATGACCTTGGGAATCTGCAACTGATTGAACGGACACTCGGGGTCAAACTTACCACCCGGGAAGGCTGGCTCCGCGTCGAGGGCGAGGCGCCGGCCATCGCGCTGGTCGGCGAGATTTTTCGCCAGCTTGAAGACGCGCGGAAGAGCGGGCTGACGATCCGGAAATTCGAGTTTAACTACGCCGTTCGTTCGGTGCAGGAGCCCGATGCTCCGTCGCTCGACGCGCTCATCATCACGAAGATCCACTGCTCCGCGAAGCGTCCGCCCATCGTGCCGAAGACTGCCGTGCAGCGGGCCTATATTCAGGCGATTCAGCAGCACGATATGACGTTCGGCATTGGTCCGGCGGGGACGGGCAAGACTTACCTAGCGATGGCGATGGCGGTGTCTGCATTGAAGAAGGAGCAGGTAAACCGCATCATCCTGACTCGTCCGGCGGTGGAGGCTGGCGAGGCGCTTGGATTTCTGCCCGGGGATTTGAAGGAGAAGATCATGCCTTACTTGCGCCCGCTCTATGACGCGCTCTACGACCTGATGGGCTTCGACAAGGTTGGCAAGATGTTCGAAAAGGGCGCAATTGAAATCGCGCCGCTCGCCTACATGCGCGGCCGCACTCTCAATCACTCCTTCATCATTCTCGACGAAGCGCAAAACACCACGCCCGAGCAAATGAAAATGTTCCTCACGCGCATGGGCTTCGGCGCCAAGGCGGTGGTCACGGGCGATCCGACCCAGGTCGACCTGCCGCGTGGCGCGAAGAGCGGCTTGAAGGAAGCCGTCGAGATTCTCGAAGGAGTGCGCGGCATCGCGTTCACGCGTTTCGTCTCCGGCGATGTGGTGCGTCATCCACTGGTGGGCCGTATCGTGGAAGCGTATGAGGCGCATACCGCGCGTATCGCTGAAAGCGGGAATGCGGACGTGGTCGATGTGATGTTGCGCCAGCCGGGGCGTGCGTTTGGGCGCAAGGCGGGTTGACCCGCCAATGGCCAACGCGGCCAAGGCGGCCAAGGCGGCCAATGCGCGCTGGCACCCAGTTCGCCGCACTCTGCCCGCATCCATGATCATCACCATCCAAATTGCCAGCAAGGCCGCCGGCATTCCGTCAGCCACTCAGTTGCGCAAGTGGGCACGCGCCGCG
>JAYSTZ010000755.1:0-2607 GCA_043719365.1 Verrucomicrobiaceae bacterium
CAAAAAGACGGGAAGCGCGTGGAGTATTTCGTGTACACGATGGACAGCCATCACGAGACTTACGAGCGCTACGGCTATAGCCTGACGGTGGTGCAAACAGGCATCCCGCCCGCGCTGGCCGCCCGTCTTTTGATCGAAGGCAAAATCCCGGAGCGCGGCGTGATGATGCCGGAAGCGCTCGCGCCGGACGCGTTGATGGAGAATTTTTCGAAGGAAGGATTGCGGATTTACGTGGAGCGCCGCGAGGTCGCGGAAATGTAGCGCGTAACTGCGGCTGGACATTTGCAAATTAGTAGGGCTTTTACTGCACACTGACCGCCATGCTTCGCCGCCTTCCAGCTCTTCTATTATCCGCCGCCTTCCTGCTCTCCTTGGTGCAGGGCGCTTCCGCGCAGGCTCCCGATCCGGGCCGCATCTTTATGAACGATGGGCGCATCCTCACGCCCACGGCCATGCGCCGCAACGGGGATGATATTTTGGCGACGTTCCCGCGTCAGGAAAAGAGCGCCGACGGGACCATCACGAACGTGCCGAATTCGGAGATTCAGGTGGGCATCAAGCTGACGGAAATCGCGAAGCTGGATTTTGCAAAACCGCCCATCATCGACGCCGCGCCGAAGGCCATCGCCGAGGGAAAAGCCGAAGCGCTGTTGAAGGCGATGCAACCCGAGGTGGACCGGTTCGCGGGCTTTCGCGATGCGCCGGGGAGCTGGTGGGTGGACCTCGTGCCGATGCAAATCCAGGCGCTGCTCGCGCTGAAGCGCGACAAGGAAGCGCAGGACGCGGCGGATACATTTTCGCGTCAGGCCTCAAACCCTGAGAACCAGCGCCTGACGAAGGCATTCGCCGGAGTGGCGCGTACTCGTAAGGGCGACCACAAAGCCGCGCTGGCGTTGTATGATGAAGCAGTGAAGTCCGTCCGGCGTCACGATATTCTCGGAATGATCGCGGTGAATCGCGGCGATAGCCTCCTTGCAATCGCCGAAGGGCTGAAAGCGGAAAACAAAACGCCCGAGGCGATCATTTATTACGAGCAGGCGCTGCTGAATTATACGCGGGTCGCAGCGCTCTACCCGAGCCAGCGCGGATACTTGCCGCAGGCGACATTCGGCGCCGCCCGCGCGCATTTCGGGCTTGATGACTTTGAACGTGCGAAGCTCGCGATTAAGGAATTGAAGGAGGATTTTGCGAGCACTCCCGAAGCCGCCGCGACCGATGAACTCCTGTCAAAAGTGGAGAAACGGGAAAAGATTCTCGCACCCGCAACCGCGCCAACCGCAGCAGCAAAAAAGGAGTAAGCCATGGCAGTCACCGCACAACCAAGAGCCGTAAAACCAAAGCAGACTGCGAGCGGGCCATCGTTTTGGCAGAAGCTGATGACACGGAAGTTCCTGCTCATCTCCGCTCTCGCCCACATCGTCTTCTTTGTCGCGGCGGGCTATTTCATCATCACGAAAGAGACCGTCGGGCGGAAGAAATTCATGCCGCCACCGGGCAACGCCGAGCAAGCGCGCGCAGGAGCAGAGCACAAAGTCTCACTTGGAAGAAAGCAGAGCACGATGAGCGCGCCCGAGCAGGCCAAACGCGTGACGACCAATTCCGCACTGGCCAAAGTCGCGCTGCCGGAAATGCCTGAACTCCCCTCCGCAACCACCGAAGTTTTCGCAAACCGCGCCATCGGCATGGGCGGCGCAGGCAGCGCATTCGGAGCGACCGGCACTCCCGGCGGCGGCAGCGGCGGCGGCGGCAGCGGCATCAATTTCTTCGGACTCCGCACCCGCGCCCGCAATATCGTCATCTGCGTGGACGTGTCGGACTCGATGGTCGATGGCGTGTCGAAAGACGGCAAAACTAAAAAGAGCGACAAAACCTACGCCGGCCTGGAGCGCGAGGTGACGCGTCTGATCAGCAGTCTCGACAACACCATGCAGTTCAGCGTCGTCGCTTTTGCAGGCGATGTGCAGCCCTACAAAACGGCGCTTTCCCCCGTGAACGACGCCGAGAAGAATCGCGCAATTCAGTTTGTCCGCGAGCACAGCCCCGCCGCGAAACTCCTCTCCGCCATGAGAGCCACCGAGAGGGAAGCCGCCGGTTTCAAGTCCACCGCGCCCGCCGCCACTTCGAAATTCAACCACGCCGGAACTCGCGCCGGAGCCGCGCTCGACATGGCCTTCGCGATGTCACCCGACGCCATCCTTTTCGTGAGCGACGGCGTCCCCACCGACAAGCTCGACAAAGTCCTCCTGACCGAAGTTGCCGAGAAGCAAAAGCAACTTCCCAAACCCGCCATCATCAACGTCGTCGCCTATCTGGCAGACAGCGGCCAGAAATTCATGGAAGAGCTCGCCCGCCAAAACCAAGGCAGCTTCCGCGAGATTGTGCCGGGGCAGTGGAGTTTTTAGATGAGTTGCATCCCCCGATGATTGGTTTAAAAATACCTTAAATATCTCATTGACTAAAGTTTAGGGGGGGGGCTAGCGAGGCGGTGCTAAAAGTTATGAAATCCTCACGCACCCTTGTTCTCTCGTTGTCCTTCATCGTTTCCTCGCTCTGCGCGGAAACGTTCACATACGATGATGCCGACCGCCTGCTCACCGAGACAGATGG
>JAYSTZ010000756.1:0-5993 GCA_043719365.1 Verrucomicrobiaceae bacterium
AACCGGATCGAACTGGCGCGCCAGCACCCGGCTCAACGGCACGCCCGGAGAAATCGGAACCATCTTCGGCGATTGGGCCGCGCTCAACGGCATTGCCGGTGAACTCATCGACGCTGACGGCGACGGCCTCGTGAACCAACTCGAATACGCATTCGGCGGAAATCCCAACGCCAACACGCAATCGAATGTTCCCACCCGCGCCGTACAAAACTTCACAGTCCTCGGCGTGCCGGGAGATTATCTCACGCTCACCTTCCGCCGGATTCTTGGTGCCGAAGACATCACTTACAGCGTGGAATTCAGCAGCGACTTGACGACATGGAGCGCAAACGGAACGCTTACCAGCAGCGTCCCCATGGGCGACGGCTCCGTGCTCGAAACATGGCGCGCCGCCAACCCCATGAGTAGCGGGCCGAAGCAGTTTGGGCGGGTAAAAATCACCAAGACGTAGGAAGAATTGTCCCTGCTTGTCGCGATTGCGGGGGATGGCTACACGGAGCGCTCATGATCTCCGGACCCAAACTCATTCTCGTCCTTTTCACCGTCACCGCAGCAGCAGCCGATTGGCCGCAATGGAGGGGGCCAGCGCTCGATGGTCGCAGCACGGAGACGACATTTCCGACGCGATGGAGCCAGACGGAAAACGTCCTCTGGCGAACGGAATTGCCGGGCGAAGGGCACGCTTCCGTCGTCGTGCAGAAAGGCCGTGTCTTTACCGTCGCGGCGATCGCCGAGAAAAGCGAGCGCGTCCTCATTTGCATGGATCGCATTTCCGGGAAAATCTTGTGGCAACAGGTGGTGCTAACGTCGCCGTTCGAGCGGCTGCACAAGGAAAACAGCCACGCGAGCAGCACTCCGGCTTGCGATGGCGAGCGGGTGTTCTGCGCGTTTCTCGATGGCGAAAAATCCGTGGTGGCTGCGTATGACTTCGACGGGAAAAGATTATGGGAGAAGCGCCCCGGCGGATTTAGCAGCGTCCACGGTTTTTGTAGCACGCCGATTATTTACAAAGACAAAGTCATCGTGAATTGCGACCAGGATGGCGACGGATACATCGTCGCCCTCGCCCGCGACGACGGGCGCGAATTGTGGCGTATCGAACGCCCGAACAAGACGCGCAGCTACTGCGCGCCGCTCATCCGCGAAACCGCGGGGCGCACGCAAATGGTGCTCTCGGGCTCGAAGTGCTTTACGAGCTACAGTCCTGATACCGGCAAGCTCTTGTGGAACTACGATGGGCCGACGGAGCAGTTTGTCGCGTCGCCCGTTTACAGCGAGAAGACCGCGCACTTCTATCTCACGGCTGGCTTCCCGACATATCACACGCTGGCGCTTCCGGCTTCGGCCAACGGGCAGGTGAGGGAGGAGCAGCTCGCGTGGCATCACAAGCAAAAAAAAGGAGCGGCGTATGTGCCGTCGCCCATCATTGAGGGCGACTGGCTATTGCTGAACGACGACCTCGGCTTCGCCCACGCGTTCGACGCGAAGACGGGCGATATCGTGTGGGAAGAGCGCTTCGGTCGCACCCACGCATCGCTCGTGAGTGCTGGCGGACTTGTCTATTTTCTCAACGACGACGGTGTCTGCCGGGTGGTGAAGCCCGCCGATAAATTTGCCGTTGTGGCGAAGAGTGAACTCGGCGAGCCCACCTACGCATCGCCCGCACTGAGCGACGGCAAGATATTCATCCGCACGAGCAAAGCCGTCTATTGCATCGGCCTGTAACTCGACGTTGCCCCTCACGCAAATTTGTTTCTTGGCTTCGTGAACAGCGGCTCACCCTCGCGTTAGGGTGGGATTCAAAGCGGGTCCAAGGGAGGGCCGCAGGCCCGGCAGATGGTCTTACGGCAAGTTGAGCGTCTTCGCGTGGATTTAGCGGCGGGTTGCTCGGGGGATTACTCGAGGTGATTAATTCGTGGGCGGAGCGCCTTGCGGGTTTTTGCCTGCTTCCGCTTTGAGCCGTGCAGCCTGGACTTCGGGTGCTGCTTCGAGAGGGAGCGCTGCGAGCTTTTTGTAAACGGCGAGGGCCTCTGCGGGCTTGTCGGCGGCTTCCAGTGCAGCCGCTTTTTCCTGCCAGATTTTGGCGGGCTGGATCCATGCTCGTTTCGCAGCGCTCTCGCGGGCCTGCCGGATTTCCGATTCGTTGAGGGAGGTTCCCGTTGTTCCGGAAGCCATAAGATTGAAGGTGTCCTGACGGTGGGGGAGCGAAAATGCGTGTCCGAGTTCGTGCGAAGTGACTCGCGGAATCGGTTCGTCGATTCCGCCTTCGACTTTGCGCAGGCTTGCGGCGTTCTGGACGAAGATGGCTTCCGGGTTGCTGAAAAAGACGCCGTTCACATCGAAGGATTTGATGTAGTAGATATTGAATACTTCGGCTCCGCGGGTTGTCGGCGGGATATGATCCAACATGACGCCCAAGCCGCCTCGCGTGCGTTGCACTGACTCTTGCTCGTGCTCTTTTTTGGTCTCAGCCGCGGGTTCGCGGACTAGGGATTCGACGAAGAACTGTATTCCCGCGGGAGCCCACACGCGATTCGCTTTTAGAAAAATGCGCTCCACGTCTGCGCTGGTCAAAGTCGTGTGAAGCGAAGGAGTTTCCGCGGAAGTCAGCAGGTGAATCCTCACAGGCACGAGCAGGAAATCTGGAAAGCCAAATGCCGGAGCGTCGTACGCCGATGTCGGAAGTCCGGCGAGCGTGAGCAAAGCGAAGAATGCGGTTCGTAAGCCGGCTGTGAATTTGCCGGTCCATGTGATCTGGGAAGTGGTTTTTGAGCGTTTCATGGTTTGGCTGACATTTGCGGGCGTGCAGGGTTCGTAGATGAAACAGAAAAAATCGGCCTCGCCAAAATATCTTCATCGTCCTGAGTCATTTCCCCAAATTACCCGTTTCGCCACTTCCTCGCCCAGCTTCATCCCGTCCTCACACGAAAACCGGTAGTGAATCCCCCCGAACACCCGACTCGTTCCGCACTCTTCAGCGCAGACTCGGAGACTGTCGAACTTGCGGGTGACTCCAGCGAGCGCATCGCTCTGCACGGAAAAGGTCAGTTTCTCCGTCCCAAATGTTTTGGCCAGCACGACAAGCGCGGCTCCGCTGAAAGTGCTGTGGCCCGACGGATACTCGGGATGTGCAGGCGTCGCGAGAAGCGGGAGCCATTGAGCGTCGGGTAACGTGGCGTCGTTCCCAGCCCCGGCGGCGCGAGGGATGGCGGTCACAGGCCGCCAGAAATTGAAGTGATACTTTGCATCCCAGCAGGCGATTCCGGCGTCCGTCAGCGCGATGTTCAGCGTGGCAAAAAGGCGGGCGCTTTCCGCCAGCGAGAGCTTTTCGGCGAGCGTGCGGGCGATGGAGTTCCAGTGGCCGGGCGGCGTCTCAGTGTAAGAAAAATCCGACCAAAACTTCGCGATTTCACTTTGCTCTGCGGTGCGTGTTTTCGAGTCCTTGCCGCCGAGTTCGCGGACTTCGGCGAGCGCCGTTTTCCACTCGGTGCTCGTCAGCGCGGGCGGACCACTCGGGCGAAATTGATCCGCCTTTTCCAGCACAAAAGGCCGCACTTTCCCCGCCCACTGCGGCAGCTCCGGCAGGCGGAAAAACGGCGGCGTCCTTCGCCACTGGCCGGGCTCCGTGCGCGGCACATACGAGACGTGCATCGCGCTGCCATCGTCCGCCCGGCTCTCCAGCACCCGGCGGGCGATTGCCTCCCCGCAAGCAGCGGCGGGGCTGGCTGGCGGACGGAGTTTGTCGAAGGCCGCCGTGTGGCTCGGCAACAAGCTCGCCGCCACGGTGTAGGCAGCCGCAGCGGCAGCGACTTCCGGCTCCGCTTCGCCAGCGATGGCATCGCGCTGGGCGATGTGCAAGATCGCCAGCGCCCGAGCGACGAGCAGCGGCGCAGCGGCGTCCTTTTTCAGCGCCGCAAGCGTCGCGGCATTCCAGTCCATCACCACATTTTGCGCAGCAGCGTGGGCGAGGGAAATAGTGAGCGTGAGACAGGCGGTGAGTTTCACAAGTTATTCTCCAGCGGATGCGGCGACCTGCTCCACCAAATCTTGCCGAACATAGAGCCCAGCTTGTTCCAGCCGGGTAAAAACGGGCCTGCATTTCGCGATAAACCCACGCTTCTTTGCGAGTGCTACGAGGCTCAAGGTTCCGCGCAATTTCACCCCAAAAACAGCCGCGCAGCGTCGAGCCGCAGCGTCGTCCAGTATTGCCTCGTAATTAGGAGCCGCGATAGCCCATGCGAGCACCGCAGTTTCGCCTTTGCCCAAGTCCCAGCACACGACCTCATTCGGCGCTGGAACGTCGTCTTTCACGAGGGAACTTCCGGCAGTCGAGCAGAGCCACGTTCGGGCGGGATCGTCCTCTCCACCCTCAGCGATTTCATCGGCCACAGCTCTCGGGATTACGACTTCGCCAAACCGTGTGAGCCAATTCAACTGCCCCGCTTTTCCGAGAAGAATCAAGGGCGACGCATTGATCACCCACCGCTCAGTCACGGGCCAATTCCTCCGCTAATTCCGCCGCAGAAACCTGCGCCGCCGAGACCCGAAACCGCCCGGCGGCGATCAAGAACGCCTCACGAGAAACCCCAGCCAACTCGGACGCCTTGGACTGCGAAATCATCTCCGCCTCATACCACTTCACAGCCGCCGCCAGCCGCATTTCCCGGCCAAATTCCACGGGGCTTAATCGCAATGCGCTGAATGCAGATTCCGGCAAATTGATTTCGATATTCATGATGCAGAGACTGCTCGTTTTAATTGCGTGGGTCAACCCACACTTCGCTTGCCAACCGCGCCCACTTCTCCTAATCCCACCCACGTCGCACATGAGCTTCATTTTCCGCCAGCTTTGCTTTTTCGCCGTGGCTCTTGCCTGCGACGCCGCTGCGCCTACGAAGCTCGGCGACCTCGATGGCGATGGATTGGTCAATGTCTATGACCTCACACGCCTCCGCTCCCACATTCGCGGGACGGCGGCGCTGCCGGAAAACCTCGTCCCGTTTGCCGATGTCACGGGCGATGGCTTCATCAACGAAGACGACGCCGTTGCGCTCATCAACACCATCACCGGGCGCAACCCCGTGAAGTCCCTCCCGCTCGCCAGCATCCGCGAAACCTCGCCGTTTGCGGGCGAGAGCACCGTGGCGCTCACTCGCGAAGTCATCGTCCGCTTTACCCAGCCCCTCTCGCTGAACACCGTCCTCACCACTTGGGACTCGAATTTGCAGACCCTCGGCCACTTTTACGCCGAGGCAGGCGGCGCGAAACTCCGCACCCGCGTCGAGCTTTCCGGCGACCGGGAAAAAGCCACGCTTTTCTTCCTCGCCGACGCTCGACCCAATTCAAATCCACTGCGAAACCTTGCACATGCCAACCGCACTCGATCAAGTCACCAATGACGCGATGGACCTTCCGCCCCGGCAGAAGCTCGCACTCGCGGAATTCCTCATGGAAAGCGCCGATGCGGGAGCCGACCCCGAGGCCGAAGAGGCATGGGATTCCGAGCTTCGCGACCGTATCCGTGCGATTGATGCAGGCCGCGTCACTGGAGTCTCCTACGAAGCCGTGATGCACGCCGCAGAACAGCGATAGGTGCAGTGAACATTTGCAAAATTGAAGCCTATCCCACGTTGACCTTCATCCGCTGCCGCGCCACGGTCTGCACATGATCTCGCTTACCGTTGAACTGCCCGAGAATGCCGAACTTCACGATGGGGACGAGGTGACCATTCACGCCCGCGTCATCGGCACCCGCCTCATCGCCGACACCGTGCAAAGCCGCCCGCTCCCCACCTCCGCCAATGCCCAGCAACGAGCCAACGCCATAGACGAATTCCTCCAGCTCTGGAGCAGCGACGCCCAGCGCGAGTGGACCGATGAAGAAATCGCCCAAGTCCGCCACCAGCACATCCTTCGCAAGCACCTGAAATAGCCCGATGGAAGTGTTCCTCGATACCAACGTGCTCGCCGACATCTTCCTCTGCCCGACACTC
>JAYSTZ010000757.1:0-5992 GCA_043719365.1 Verrucomicrobiaceae bacterium
CTTACCACGAAAAGAAACTGGGGCAGCAGTTTTGCGACGGCAGTTCGCGGGAGATCATCGACATGCTGATGTCCGAGTGCCGCGAGGCCAGCACGAAGATCCTGTGCAATGCGCGTGTTTCGGAGGTGGAAAAAGGCGGGCGATTCACGATTCACACATCGGCGGGTGTGGTGTCGGCTGAGTCGCTGGTCATCGCCACGGGCAGCCTGTCGTTTCCGAAACTCGGAGCCACCGATTTTGGCCACCGTATTGCGAAACAGTTTGGCCATCGCGTCACACCGCTTCGTCCGGGACTTGTGCCGCTCACATTTACTCCGGCGCAACAGGCGTTCCATGAACTAAGTGGATTAGCGCTGCCGGTCGTCGCGCGCTGCAATGGTGCGGCTTTCGAGGAGGCGCTTCTTTTTACCCACCGTGGCATTAGCGGCCCGACCACGTTGCAAATATCGAGCTTCTGGCGCGAGGGTGATACGGTCTTGGTAGATTTTCTCACGGACTCGCGCTGTGAGCGCGCCATCGTCGCGGCCCGCGCGACGGGGCGGGAGTTGGGTGGAGTTTTGACGGAATGGATGCCGCGACGCTTCGTCGAGGCGTGGTGCGCAATGCACGCGCCGAAGAAGCCGCTCGTGCATTATACGAAGAAGGAATTCGACGATACTCTGGCGCTTCTTCGCGCATGGCCATTCACCGCAGCGGGCACCGAGGGCTATCCGAAAGCAGAGGTGACTCTCGGCGGCGTGGATACGGCCGGGCTCTCATCCAAGACAATGGAATCCCGCACCGTTCCCGGGCTCTATTTTATCGGCGAAGTGGTGGACGTGACCGGCTGGCTCGGCGGCTACAACTTCCAGTGGGCGTGGGCCAGCGGTCACGCGGCGGGCGCGGTTGCCTAGGATTTTTCTATGGCGAAAGCCGCGCTAATTGCCATCCGTCTGCGGTGCGGGTGAAGCGCAAGCGATCATGGAGTCGGCTGCTGCGGCCCTGCCAGAATTCGATGACTGTGGGTCGTACGACATAGCCGCCCCAATGCGGTGGGGCAGGGGGATTGTCGCCGTGATCCGCACGCGCTTTATCGAATGCGGCCTCCAACTCTGTGCGATTCGCCACCACAGAGCTTTGACGGCTTGCCCATGCGCCGAGTCCCGCGCTCACAGGGCGCAATGCAAAGTATGCCTCCGTTTCTGCGCGGGGCACTTTTTCCACCACGCCCGTGATGTTCACCTGACGCTCCAATGCGCCCCACCAAAACGTCAGCGCGCAGCGTGGTTCGCCTGCGAGTTGCTCGCCCTTGTGGCTGTTGTAATTTGTGAAAAAGACGAAGCCGCGCTCGTCGCACGTTTTCAGTAGAACCGTGCGACTCCATGGCTGGCCGCTGGAATCGACGGTGGAAAGAGTCATCGCGTTGGGTTCGATCAGGCCGTGCGCCAGCGCTTCGTCGAGCCATGCGTGGAATTGCGTAAGCGGGTCGGCAGCGAGTTCAGTTTCGAGCAGTCCGCGCAGGCTGTATTCCCTGCGCAGTGTCGCGAGATCTTGATTTGTAGGCATGTCTTCATCCATTGCGGTTCGTGCAAAAAATGCAACAAGCCCGTGTTGAAAGCCCGGCGAGCGATTTCATTGTTTTCACGGTTTCCAATCCGCGCGTTCCGGTAGAGACTCACGGGATGAGTGAAACCACGACGAACACTGCGGCACCTGCGGTGAATTACAAAATTGGCAACGAGAAGCTCGTGAAGCTCACCGACAAGGCGGGCTCGAAGCTCGCGTCGCTGCTTGCGAGGCAGGGTCGTCCGACCGGGGCGCTGCGTGTCGCCGTCATCGGCGGAGGCTGCTCCGGGCTTCAATACAAGATGGATCTCGTCGATGGTCCGGCGAATCGCGACATCATGGTGATGTCGCAGGAAGTGCGCGTGGTCATCGATCCGAAGAGCGCGCTTTTCGTGAGCGGGAGCGTGCTGGATTTTTCCGACGATTTACAGAAGGGCGGATTCAAAGTGACGAATCCGAATGCCGAGGCGCACTGCTCGTGCGGCGAAAGTTTCGCGGCGTAGGAACTCAGTAACCGCGGACGCGATTGAGCCACCCGGCGAGCCACTTTTGCTCGTTGCGTGCCGGGTCCGAGTTTTCCACCCGGCGGGTGAGCACGCGCGCGGCGGATGCTCCGAAGTCTTTCGATGAATCGCCCTCCATTCCTTCGAGGACTTGGAGCAGGCCCCAGCCTTCGCCTTTGTGGCGCTCTTTCGGATTCGTTCCTTCGCCTTTGAAATTGACGTAATCTATGAGCGCGTATGTTCCCGAACCCGTTGCAAGCAATGTCTTGAACTTCCCTTCCACGCTGCGTTTGCCGGATGCTGCGAGGAGTTTCGGAAGCGCCTTTTCCATTCGCTTTGCGAGGAACCGCGATTGTTCGCGGATGCTTCCGGCGAGCATGGCGCGGAGCTCTTTCATTTTTGTGGACTGCGCGTCGGCATCGAACTCGGCCTTCGTCTTCCACGGGCAGGCCATGCCGGACTTCAACCACGGCGGAAGCTTTACGCCGCTTTTGAAAAGGTATTCCGCGAGGTCGGGGAAACTCTCCTCGAATGGCCCAGAGCCGCCCGCAGGATACCAGATAAAATGGCCGATTCCCAGAGATGCGAAAGCCTCTCCAGAGTTCCATGACGTGAGTCCTTCACGGGTACCGTTGCATTCGTTTTTCCAGACGCGGTTTCCGATGGAGTCGAGTTCCTTGTCGGATAGCGCAAATGCGGATGTGGCGAAGATTGTGGCAGCAACAAATTGTCTGAACATTGCCTGTAACTACACCGTTACCCTCAATGAAGCAACTGCGACGGTGGCTGAGGATCGCCGTGGCCCGCGGAGTGCAGCAGGCGGATGCCGAGCCTCACGTATCCAAGCCCGGAGACGAGAGTGAAGAATCCGGCGATGATCACGGGAATGTCAAGAAACGTCATTTTCCATCCCGAAAAAGTGTGGCTCCACGCGTTCCATTGAAGCATCACAAATCCAATTGCGACCATCTGTGCTACCGTCGCCGTTTTTCCAAGCCAGCTTGGATTCACTTTTACGCTGCCTAGAAGGAAATGCAGTGCCAGCGTGCCCGACAGGATCACCACGTCGCGGGAGATCACGAGGACTGGGAACCAGACGGGAAATTCGTAGTGCCAGTTGCTCATGCTGAGCGTGATGATTCCGGCAAGCAGAAGCCCTTTGTCCGCGATGGGATCGAGGATGACGCCGAGCTTGCTCATCTGGTTGTATTTTCTCGCGATGTAGCCGTCGATACCGTCGCTGGCAGCCGCACTGATGAAGAGGGTGATCGCGGTCCATCGCATCCATTCCTGCGGTGCGCCTTGCGAGACGCTCCTTCCGTAGTAGAGCGCCATCATTACAAACAGCGGAATCATGAGGATGCGCGTAATCGTGATTTTGTTTGCAGTGGTCATGTCTGCGTCATCCCCAACGGGATATGAAATTCAAACGCTGTCCAGTCTGGAGTGGAATCATCAATGAGCGAGATCGTGCCGTGATGTGCCCGGATGATTTCCGCGCAAATGCTGAGACCGAGCCCCTGGCCGCCCAGGGCTCGTTCACGAGATGGTTCGGCGCGATAGAAGCGGTCGAATACCCGCAACCGCGCGTCGCCTTTGATTCCCGGGCCAGAGTTTCCGATTCGGAAATATGCGCGGGAGTTTCTCCTTTCGAGCAGTGCGGAGATTCGTCCGCCGTCCACGTTGTATTTGATGGCGTTGTCGAAAAGATTCAGCAGAACCTGACGTAGGAAGCGGGGATCGCCGCGAACGATGAGGCCGGGGTCCACAGTCACATCGACAGTGATGCGTCCGGGCAACGCGAGGATTTCGATGTCCTCGCGCATCTCGTTCACAAATTCCGAGAGATTGAACGGCTGGAGGTCGAGCTTGAGCCTGCCTGCATCGGCCCGCGAGAGAAGTAGCAGGCCTTCCATGATGTGAACCAGCCGCCCCGTTTCCTCCTGGATGTTTGCCATGGTGCGCTCGGCCGCCGGCGGGAGTGTCCCGCTGCCGAGTGCCGCTTCGACTTCTCCGCGAATGATTGTCAGGGGAGTCTTGAGCTCGTGCGACGCGTCGGATGCGAAGCGCCGCGATTGCTCGAAGCTGCGCTCCAGGCGATCCATCATCCGGTTCAAAATCGTCGTGAGACGCCCGATTTCGTCGTTCGTCTTGGACACTGGAAGGCGTCGGCCGAGTTCGTTGGCCGTGATTGCGTCTGCCATCGCGGAGATTTCATCGACGGGTTTCAGGGCCTTCCGCGTGAGCCATCGTGCGCCCAATCCAATGAATACGAGAATCGTCGGGAGCGTTATTCCGAATGCGAGTTGCATCGTGCGCTCGGTTGCGAGCATTGGCTCCAAATCGGCAGCGATGCGGAGTCGGACGCCATTCTTCTCCATCTGATAGATTCGTGCGTAACTATCTCCGATTGGAACGGTGGTGAGCTGTCCGTCCCTTCCTTGAGGGAGGTGCCGGTCCACCGGCTTTCGCGTTCGATATACGATCGTGCCCGGCGGTTGCTCCACCTCAATGCTGTAAAGGCCGTGAACGACGCTGAAGAGCTCCTTCAGCGAAGGGTCGTGCTGCCATGTCACGGGCACTTTTCGGGCGTCCAGAATGGAGAAGAAATTCGCCGACTGCTCTTTCAAGAGGCTATCGACTCGCTCGATTTTCGTTCTCCGGAGCACGACGCCCATGACTGTGCCGAAGATCAACAGGCCCAGTCCGCCAATCAGCACGGCGAGCACCGTGATTTTTGTGCGGAGTGAATGGTTCCGCATCGGCTATTTCGACACGATACTGTAGCCCACGCCGCGGACTGTCTGGATCATTTTCAGCGTCTCGCCGTCGTCGATCTTGCGGCGCAGTCGCTGGATGTAAACGTCAACGAGGTTTGTGCCGGGATCAAAGTGATATTCCCACACGCGCTCGATAATCTGCGTCCGGGTGAGCACGTGGTCGGGTGCACGCATGAGATACTCGAGCAGGCGGAATTCACGACCGGTCAGTTCGACTTTTCTTTTTCCGCGAAGCACTTCGCGGGAGACGAGATTCATCGATAGTTCACCCGCGCGGTAAAGGCTGATGTTCTCGCCTGTCACACGGCGCATCAGCGCGCGGAGGCGGGCAATCAGCTCGTCCATCGAGAATGGTTTTGCCATATAGTCGTCAGCGCCGGCGTCGAGCCCTTCGACCCGCTCATTCACTTCGCCGCGGGCGGTGAGGATCATGACGGGGGTGTTGATTTTCTTTTCCCGCAAAGCACGGAGCAGGCTCAGGCCGTCGCGCCCCGGCAGCATGATGTCGAGGACGATGGCGTCGTATTGCTGGTTGACCGCGCGTTCGAGACCCTCCTCGCCATCGTGAACGACATCCGCAGTGTAGCCCTGCTCGCGCAGGCCTTTGTTGATGAGCGTGGCGATCTTCTTTTCATCTTCGATAACGAGGAGCTTCATAGTGTTGAGATGATTCAACCACACATCTGGTCGCCCGTTGTGCGGTTTGTAATGAATTCGCTGTAACCCGTCGCGCGCGGCCGAAATTGCAGGCTACGCGAGGCACTCGTCGAGCGCCGCGAGAAGCTCGCGCATCGTCTCCGGAGTCTCGTCGCCCATGTTGGAAAGGCGGAAGGTCTTTCCCTTCAGCTTGCCGTAGCCGCCGTCAATGATGAATCCGCGCTCCTTCGCTTTCTTCGCGAGCGATTCCACATCGATTCCTTTCACGTTCGCGATACACGTCAGCGCCTTGGAGCGGTAGCCTTCCGGTGCGAAGAAATCCTGTCCTTTCGACCGCACCCATTCGTGAACGATTGCATTATTCTCGGCATGGCGGGCATGGCGGTTGGCGACGCCTTCCGTGAAGATGTCATCGATTTTCGATTCGAGCGCGTAAATGTGGCTGATGCTCGGCGTGCTCGGCGTCATGTCTTCGGCCTGATTTTTGGCGAACTCGACAAAGTCGAA
>JAYSTZ010000758.1:0-2604 GCA_043719365.1 Verrucomicrobiaceae bacterium
CATGGAACAGCTTCAACTTCTGGGCATCGCCCTCGGTCTGGCCACGCTCTCCGGCCTGAATCTCTACCTCACCGTGTTTGCCACCGGCCTCGCCGTCCAGCAGCACTGGATCACGCTCGCTCCGCAATATCAGTCGCTCGACCTCCTCTCGCATCCCGCCGTGCTCCTCATCTCCGGCACGCTTTTTCTCCTGCAATTTTTTGCGGATAAAATCCCGTGGGTCGATTCGCTGTGGGACGCCGTCCACACCGTCATCCGCCCCATCGGCGGCGCGCTGCTCGCCATCCGCGTCCTCGGCACGCCCGATCCGGTCTATGACGTCATCGTGGCCATCCTCGCCGGCGGCGTCACCCTCATCGCGCACAGCACGAAAAGCGGCATCCGCCTCGTCGCCAATCACTCGCCCGAACCTTTCTCAAACATCGGCCTCAGCCTCGCCGAAGACGCCACCGTCCTCGGCGGCCTCGCCCTCATCTGGCACGATCCCGTCCTCGCGCTCATCGTCTTCTCCGTCGCGCTCGCCATCCTCGCCTACGCCGGCCCACGCATCTTCCGCGCGTTAAAAGTGAACCTCTGGCTCCTCTGGCGGAAACTCGCCTCGCCCGCCGAAGACCACACCGACGCCGAACTCCCCGCGCAACTTCCCGCCGACCATCACATCATCTTCCACTCGAAGAATCTGCTTGGCGAAAAAATCGAGTGGGCCGTCCCCTGCGTCAGCGTCTCCGCAAAGCGTATTCCTGGAAACGTCTTCGGCCACCTCGTCGCCACCGCGGAAGATCGCACCCGCGTCTGGTTCGTCGGCAAACGCGGTTGGACGAAAGTCGCCGAAGAACTCGACCTCACGACCTACAAAGTCGCGCACGAGTCGAAATTCCTGAGCGAAAACGTGCTACTCTACAGCCTCGAACGGAAACCAAAATACACCTTCGTTTTCGACCGCACCCGCAGTTCGCTCGTGAAGAAAGTCGCCCGTTCGATTCAGGACCGCCTCGCGCCTGAGCCAGCGACGATCGAGGTCGGTTGAATCCATCGTTAGGACCGTCAACACGCTGCCTGTGAGGAAGCCATTCTTCTTTCTTTGCATCGTTTGGCCAGTTGGTAGCAATCGAGGCGGTTGAACAACCGCAGGGAGCGACCTCCCACACTGATGCGTTCCTCGCAATTGATGGGCGTGCGCACTGCACATTTTTGCCACCCGTTAATTTTCAGCCCAAGCTATTGATCCGGCAATGTGATAGCACCTATCCAATAAAGGACTTCCCCACGGAAGGACCGGAGCTATCACGTTGCCGGATTAATAGCCCCCACAGCCACCCGAAGGTATTCAAGCGGTCAGCGCAGCAAGCAGATCGTCCAGTGAAACGCTAGCCACTGCGGACACTTTGTCGCTCATCGCGTAGGGCAGGATGAGCTCTCGGCCGTGGAGCAGGGAGCCGCAGCTATAGACGACATTCGGCACGTAGCCTTCGCGCTCGTGGTTCTCGGCGGAGAGCAGCGGCTCGCGGAGGCGACCGATGACTTTGGTTGGGTCTTCGAGGTCGAGCAGAGCGGCCCCGATGCAGTATTTGCGCATCGGTCCGACGCCGTGCGTGATGACGAGCCAGCCGGCCTCCGTCTCGATCGGTGAGCCGCAGTTGCCGATTTTCACCGACTCCCACATCTCCGCCGGACGCATGAGGAGCCGCGGGTTGCTCCAGAAATGCGGGTTGTCGGAGAACATGATGAAGAGGTTTTCGTCGTCCTGCCGCGAGAGCATCGCGTAGCGGCCACCGATGCGGCGGGGAAAAAGCGCCATGCCTTTGTTTTGCACGGCGTTGCCATTCAGCGTGAGCACGCGGAAGTGCAGGAAATCGAGCGTCTCGATGAATTGCGGGAGGATGACGCGCCCATTGTAGGCGGTGTAAGTGGCGTAGTAGATGACGCTGCCGTCGTCGTCCGTGAAACGCACGAATCGCGCGTCTTCGATGCCATTACTCTCATTCGGCGAGACGGGGAAAATGATGCGTTCGCTCATCGCGAGCTTCGGCGAAAAGCGCAGCTCGTAGTTCGAGTCGGCGAGCCAGCGGATGCACTCGAGCGCGCGGCGCAGGTCGCGATGGACAGGTTTCGATTCCGCTCGCACGCGACCCACGCTTTCATCGAGCTGCTGGAGCGTGAAATTTTCCCCGAGCGGCTCCATCACTGCGGCGGCGTAGCCATCCTCAAAACCCATTTCCCGGAGTTTCAGCGTGAAGCTTTTCTTTTTGTAAGTGGGATTCGGCACGACCTCCGGCACGGTGACGAAACGCGACACGGGATCGACGGTCATCGCGCCGTCCGACGTGATGACGCCCGCGCGAAATTCGATGGAGGAAATGTGGCCCTCGCCCGTGGCGCGCAGGCTCATCGCAAAACGCAGATCACCCGCAGGCACGTCGGTCTGATCAGGATGCGGCACCATGGACGGATTAAAAAGCGCGGCGGATTCCAGCGCGTATTCGCCGGAAAAAAGCGCGCCGATGAGAAGCTGGCGCGTGCGCGAAAGCAGCGGCTGTCCGCGAATGTGCCCGCGCACTTTTTCAAAATGCAAAAGCATCTGCGTCTCGATGTCGAAGTGCCGCG
>JAYSTZ010000759.1:0-2602 GCA_043719365.1 Verrucomicrobiaceae bacterium
GATTTTTGTGGCGATAGGTGCGGCGACGCTTCCGCCTCGGGCCTTGGTGCCGCCGCTCTCGACCATCACGCAGATGGCGTACTTCGGGTCTTTATAAGGTGCAAATTCTGTGAACCAAACGCGGTAATCGTCCTTTTTCTCGGCTTTGGTCTTTCCGTTTTCGTCCACGGTTTTCTCAAGCCGGTAAGCCTGTGCTGTGCCGGTCTTTCCCGCGACTTCGACGCCTTTGATCTTTGCTTTTTGCCCGGTTCCGCCGGGGTCGTTTACGACCTTCGACATTCCACGGCGGACGTTTTCGATGTCGCTCGCTTTGAGTCCCATTTCGAGAAGGTTCGCCCGGAGGCGAGGCTCGATTGGGACGACGAGCTCGCCGTTTTCATCGCGGACATCGTTGTCGTCATTGTCGATAACGCGCGAAACCAAACGAGGGTAGTAGCTTTTGCCGCCATTCGCGACGGTGGCGGTAATCATGGCCATTTGGAGAGGGGAGACTTCAACTTTGCCCTGACCGATGGAGGTATTCGCAAGTTGTCCGCCGGAGTCCATTTCGGAGAGAAGACCTTTCGAGGTGAAATACTTGGGGCCCGGAAGCACGCCGGGATCTTCTCCCGTGATGGGCAAATCCGAAGTCATTCCGAGTCCCAGCGCCTGACCGATTGCTTCGATCTGCTCAAATCCGTCCTTCGGATTTCCGTTTCCGCCGATGAGGTTGCTCATCTGGTAGAAATACGAGTTGCACGATTTCATGATCGCGCCCGACAAGTCCCGCGATCCATGCGAACTGGTGCATTTCATATATCGCCCGCCGTATTTAACGCCTCCGGTGCAGGTCAGCGATTTGTTCGGGGAAATACCCGAACGAAGGATCGCGAGCGCAGTTACCTGCTTGAATGTGGAGCCGGGCGGGTAACACTGGACGTAGCGCGGGAGCAGCGGGTCGGTCTTGTCCTCGTTCATGGCGCTCAGTTGCTCGACAAACGTATTGGGGTCGTAGCTCGGGACACATGCCATCGCGAGGATGTCGCCGTTATTTGGGTCCACCACGACAGCCGCAGCCCGTCCGACGCCGGCTTCGCGCAAAGTCTGCTCCGCGATCATTTGAATGCGGGCGTCGATGGTCAGATAGACGTTGTTGCCCGGGGTCGGCTGGATGCGCTCGATTTCGGCTCCGATCTTTCCTTTGGCGGACCTTTCGAGGACCCGCTTGCCCGGCTTGCCCCGCAGCCAATCGTCGCAATATTTCTCGATGCTGGCGCGGCCGACGATGTCGGACTTATAATAGTCGAAAGTCTTCTCTCCGTTGGCTTGGACATAGTCGCGCTCCTTGCTCTCGTCTTCCGGGCGGCCGACGTAGCCGAGCATGTGGCAGCCGAATGCGCCGTAGAGGTAGCGTCGCATCGGGCGGACGCAGACTTCCACGCCGGGCAGACCGACGTCGTTTTCAGAAATCCTGGCCACGGTGGAAAACTTCACATTTTCCAGGAAGGTATAGGGAACATGCTCGCGGGCCAGGTAGTGCTTTTCGAGGTCCTCGGAGTGATACTCCAGGCTCGCAGCCGGATCGTCCTCAGAAAGCCCCAGCGCATCGAGCTTTGGCTTCACCTCGGTATTGATGATGGAGACGATGTCAGGGATCTTCACTTTCTTCCGCATGCCGTCGCGGGTGAGTTCCTCTTCGCGGAGCGGGAGTTCGGCGAGTTCGTCTTTTGCCACCCGGCGGCCCGCTCTTTGTGCTTCGGCGATCTTCTCGTGGTTGCGCTCCTTCACGGAATCCTTCATCGATTCCACCATCTGTGGAAAATAGAAATCAACGCCGTAACTTGGCTCATTCACCGCGAGAAACACGCCGTTGCGGTCAAGAATGTCGCCGCGGATGCTCGGGATCCGGACGGATACCTTGCTGCTGGTCTTAATCTTGTCGCGCCATTTCTTGGAATCGGTGACCTGCTCGTGCCAGAGCTTTGCCGCGAGAGCGCCCATCGCACTGAGCATGAGTAAAGCGAGGAAGATAATGCGGAGCGATGTGCTCGGCAGATTGCGGATTTCCCGGATGCGTTGAAAACGATCTTTCATGGCTAGTCGGGTCTCATGGTGTCGAACTTGATCGCGCCGAGGCGGCGACCTAGCCAGGTGAAGACTGCAAACGCAGGAATCGCGAGCAGCGCCGCAGCAAGTCCGCTGCCGCCAATGCGGTGCCAGGCATCATTCGGCCAGTAAAAGGCGAACGGCTCGCGGCGGAAAGTGATGATGAGAAATTCCATCAAAACGATGACCGATGTGAGGACGCCGGTGAGGAGGCAGTGGAGTTCCCACCGTCCGCGCAGATAAAGCGAGCGCAGTCCGTTCATGACGGCACCGAGCGCGCCATAAAGCGCCACGCTCCATCCAAACATGACCTCACATTTTTCCGAGCCATCAGGCAGCGCGGTGGGCAGCGCCGTGAGCGAATCCCACATGAGCCCGGCGGCGACCGCGAAGAAAAACATGGAGGGCAACGGCAGCGCAGCAGCCGTGAAAAAAAACACGACATACAGGAGCATGACGTGGCCGCCGAAACCAAACATCTCGCCGGTAAAATGCTGCGCGACAAGCGCGAGAAACA
>JAYSTZ010000760.1:0-5969 GCA_043719365.1 Verrucomicrobiaceae bacterium
GGAGCGAAGGGCCGAAGGAACCAAAAGCAAAGCTCCGTGGAGCACTGCGAGGACGGGCAAAACAAACCCAAACGTCAACAACCCGAGGGGCAGAAATCCTGACCGTTGAACGAACCTGAACCGGCCACGCGATGCAGTCGCGACAAGCGGCAAGGGGAGGGGAAAATAGATCCGAACCCGAGCACGTGAACCGCGCAGGGACAGCAATGCTGGAAGAAATGATGGAGAAAGCAGTGAGCCCCATGAACTGGGAAGCCGCGTTGTACGCCGTGCAGCGAAACGACGGAGCGCCAGGACCCGACGGGATGCGAGCAAAAGAACTCAGAGCGCACCTTGAAAAGAACGGAAGAACAATCAAAGAAAGACTGCTGGAAGGCAGCTACCGGCCTGGAGCCGCGAGGCGCAAAGAAATAGCCAAGCCCGACGGCGGCACGCGCCCGCTCAGCATCCCAAACGTGCAAGACCGCTTCGTACAGTCCCGGCGCGCCGGGACTCGGAGTCATGCAGCCGATATTCGAGGAGCAATTTAGCGAAAGCAGCTACGGGTTTGACTCCGCTGCGCTACGCCCTTCGGGTGCTCCTGCGTCGCATCTGTCTCGCTGCGCTCGGCTCGCCCGATGCGGAGCGCGCAAGACGCCGTGAAAGCGGCCAAAGCACACGCCGAGACAGGGCATGACTACGTCGTGGACATGGACATTACCAAGTTCTTCGACCGAGTGAACCACGACAACCTGATGAGCAAAATAGGGAAAGTCGTAAGTGGGAACGAAAGTTTGCCTCACTGCGTTCGCCCTGCGGGCTGCCTACGGCAGGCTGTCTCGCTACGAGCCGTGGTAGCGTCTCCGGCACTGGCGGGGCAGCCGCGCGAAGCGCGATCCACCACTCGTGAATCAAATCACTCCCGTAACCGGTCGCGGCGTGGGTGAAACTAGCCCTCAAAAGGGGGATGCTTTCTGAAAAATCGGGCTCGCGTGGACTCGGTGATCGTGTGCAGCAAGCGTATTACGAGTTAGCCGCTAACGAAAAGCCGGCAAACAACTCAACAACCGAACCACCATGAAACAGAACCATATCACACGCCGGGCTTTCGCCCTGTCTTCGATCGCGCTCACGCTCACATCATTCACCGTCTCGGCAGCCGATATGCCCGGCAGCAAACCTGCCGACATGACGAAGCCCATCCAGGTCTTCATCCTCATGGGCCAGTCCAACATGGTCGGCCTTGGTAAAGTCGGCGGACTCGATGGCTCGCTGGAGTTCGCAGTGAAGGAAAAGAAAAAGTATCCCTTCCTCGTGGACGAGGCGGGTGCGTGGGCTGAGCGAAAGGATGTGCGTTTTGCCCGCGTGATGTCCGGTCGCGGGGGCGACATGCAACGGCTCAACAACGAGTGGATGACCGTCAAGACCTGCAAGACCATCGGGCCGGAGTTCGGCATCGCGGAACCCCTCGGCAATGCCGTCTCGGAACCCGTGCTCATTTTGAAAAGCTGCATCGGCAACCGCAGCCTCGGCTGGGACCTCCTCCCGCCCGGCAGCGAGCGCTATGAGTTTGTCATCAAGGACAAAGCGGGCGTGGAAAAGAAGATGGTCTATGCCGGCTACAAGGACAAACCCGACTCATGGGAAATGGACCCCGCCAAGGGCCTCAAAACGGAACCCGCGCCGTGGGTGGATAAAGCGGGCAAGCCGATCGACTGGTATGCCGGCAAGCAGTGGGACGACGACATCAGCTACGCCAAGACCGTCCTCTCCGAGCTTGATAAACACTACCCCGGCGCGACGAAGTACGAAGTAGCAGGATTCTTTTACTGGCAGGGTGAGAAGGATGCCGGCAACCCCGGACACGCCGCGCTTTACGAGAAAAACCTCGTGCATTTCATCAAGTCGGTGCGCAAGGAATTCAACGCCCCCAACGCGAAGTTCGTGCTCGCCACGATGGGCGAATCCGCAAAAGGCGGCGGCGGACTTGGCGGCCAGATCCTCGACGCCCAACTCGCCGTGGACGGCACCAGCGGCAAACACCCTGAGTTCAAAGGCAACGTCGCCACCATCTACACAAACCCCATGGCCCAAGGCGGCAGCGGAAACAGCCACTACGGCGGCAAGGCCGAAGTTTACATGGATGTAGGCGAAGCCATGGGCAAAGCGATGGTGGAGTTGCTGAAGAGCAAGTAGTCCGCTCGCAACACCGGAACGACCGGCGCTGGGGGAAAGGAAGGACCTGAGCCCCGTCCCGTCAAGCTGCAGGGACACCACAACGCAGTGCGCCTTCGCGATGCACGCGGCGCTATCCAAACTCAATCGCCGAAGGTCCGCCGGTGGCTGCCCGCCCTTAGATATCGGCATCGTTGTGAATCACAGCAAGGCAGCCGTCGGAGACATCGGCTCGCCGAACAAATAGGGCGACCGCTGTCCATGTGAACCCCCTCAGCGTCACTATCGATCCGTTTGCCCGCTCCTTCATGTGATCCACCACATTTACGCACCCAGGAATTTGCGGTCAACTGTACGAGGTTTTCGCCTGCCCCCCATTTTTTCTCATTTCTTTTTTATCGCCTGACCCCATTTGGGGGATTACGCCCAGCGGAATGTCGCCATGCGGGACTGCCAGTCCATGAGGGCGGTCTGGCCGGGGTTCAGGGTGTTCCAGCCCTTGTAGGTGAGGTTTCCGAGGATGCCGAAGAGGAGGAAGTCGGCATAGACGGGCTGCGTGCCGAGGAGGAATGACTGCGCGCGCAGGGTGGTCTCGAAGCGGGCTAGAAGCTGGTCGGCTTCGGCGCGGATTTGTGCGGCGTCGCGGCGCCAAGCGTCGATGCATCCACGGCCAAATTTGCGCTCTTTATGCCGGATGAGCATTCCGCGGTGCGCGATATCGGCGATGGCGGGGACGTAGTGGATATCGACGAGCTTGAAGGTCCGGTCTTCGAGTTGCTGCTCAATGAAGTCGATCATGCAGTCCTGCGCGGCGGTGAGGTGCGCGGGGAGCAGGCGGCCGCCGGCGATGGTGCGGTCGAGGTAAGCGGCGAGGCTTTCATCACCGTCCCACACGATGCCCCCGTTGTGCGCGAGGACGGGGACGGCGTAGTAGGCGCCGTCAGTGAGGCGGAGGAGATCGCTGCGATCCCAGTTCGGGATTTCGCGTCGATCAAACTGGACGCCGAATGATTCGAGGACGCGGGCGATGGGGATGCAAAACGGGCTGTGCGCCATTTCATAAAGGACAGTGTTCATACGCCGTGTGTATAGCGGACCCGGACTTGGGAGGCGAGCTTTACGCTGCGGTGTGACTTGTGAAAAGTGTCTGGTCGCAAGCGTGTAGGTGAGCCTTCCCGCTTGCGACCAGTCACCTCTCACGAGTCACAAGTCACCGCAGACCAACACAGCTATTCCTCCGCAACCAAGTCCCGGTGCCGCCAGAAATAGGCGCATCCAGACCAGAGCGTGAGGGCGACGGCGATGGCGAGCAGGCTTCTGCCGCCCCATGTCCACGCGAGCATCCAGAACTTTCCATCATGCATCGGCAGTGTGCCGGCGCGCATGGCTTCCATGATGGAGAGCATGAGCAGGAAGTAGCCGACGGTGATGATTTGCCAGAGCGTCTTGTGTTTGCCGAGTCGCTCGGATGGCAGGACGATGCCGCGATTTGTCGCGAGCAGGCGCAGTCCGGTTATGAGGAATTCGCGGCTGATGAGGACGATGGCGACCCAAGCCGGAATGGCCCGGAGCGGGATGAGCATGATGAACCCGGCGGCCATGAGCACTTTGTCGGCGAGCGGGTCCATGAGCTTGCCGAAGTTCGTGACGAGCTTGTGCTTTCGCGCGAGGTAGCCGTCGAGGAAGTCGGTGGCGGATGCCGCAATGAAAAGGAGCAGCGCGCCCGTATATCCAAAGTTCCAGCCGATGGCCCGGCCCGGGGCGTGGAGCTGTTCCCATTCCTCGCCCATGGCCATGCAGACGACGAAAAGGAGGGTCATTCCAAATCGCGAAACCGTGAGCTTATTCGGAAGGTTCATGGTCAGGCGGAGAATTGCTCGGCCAGCCGGACGAGCGTGCCGACGCCAAAGCCAGTCGCGCCGCGTGCGAGGGAGAGCGATTCCTTGTCGCGGTAGGCGGTGTAGGCGATATCGAGATGCGCCCATGGGGTTTTCTCGGCAAAGGTGCGGAGGAATGCGGCTGCGGTGCAGGCTCCGCCGAGGCGTCCGCCGCTGTTCTTGATGAGGCCCATCTCGCTGCGAATTTGTTCGTCGTATTCGGGGAAGTGGGGCATCGGCCACAGGCGTTCACCCGCTTCCTTGGAGCACGCGAGGACGGTTTCGCCGAGCTTCTCGTCGTTGCTCCAAAGTCCGGCCACGGAGTCGCCGAGCGCGACGCCGCAGGCTCCGGTGAGCGTGGCGATATCAACGATGGCGGCGGGCTTCAGCACACGGCGGGCGTAACCGATGGCGTCGGCTAGGAGCATGCGGCCTTCCGCGTCGGTGTTGACGATTTCCACGTGCTTTCCATCGTAGCAGGTGACGATGTCGCCGGGGCGGTATGCGTTTGAGCCGGGCATGTTTTCCGCCGAGGGGACGATGCCGATGACGTTGCGTTTGATGCCGAGTTCCTTCAGCGCGAACATCGCGCCGACGACGGCCGTGCCGCCGCATTTGTCCCAGATCATTTTCTCCATGTCGCCCGCAGATTTGATGGAAATGCCGCCGGTATCAAATGTCACGGCCTTGCCGATGAGGACGAGTGGAGCTTGCGATTTGGGCCCGCCGAGGTGCTCCAGCACGATCATGCGAGGAGGTCGCACGCTGCCGCTACCGACAGCGAGGATGCCGCCGAACTTGCCGGCTTTGAGTTTCTTTTCATCGAACACCGTGCAGCCGACGCCAAACTTTTTTGCATGCCATTCCACCTCTTCGGCGAACGTGCCGGGATAGACGATATTGCCGGGGCGATTGGCAAAACCGCGGGCGAGATTGGTAAGGCGGGCGACTGTCGCTGCGCGCTCGCCGGCCTTGCGTGCGGCGGCGACTGCGGCGGACGGAACCACGATGGTGACTTGTCCGAGCGGGTGGGTTTTCTTGGGCTTGAAATCTTCGTACCGGTAGTCGGCGAGCCCTATGCCCTCGACGGCTGCGCCTGCAAATGCGGACCATTCTCCGAGCTGGATGGAAAAACGATTGCGTCCCGTTTTTTTCAATGCGATGGCTGCGGACCCTGCTGCGAGGCGCAGGGTGTCGGCATTCACTTTCGCCCGCTCGCCGAGGCCGGTGTAGAGCGTGTTTTCCGAGTGGACGAAAATGCGGGAGCCGGGTTGGAGCGAGAGTTCGGCTTCGGTGACACTCGCGGGAAGTTGCGCACGCTGGTCGGTGGTGAGCAGGCGGATCTGGACGGAATCGGTGTCGGTTTTGCTGGCAAAGGTCAAAGTCATCGCGAGCGTTAGAGCGCAATGAGAGGGGACATGACAAGAGCGACGGGCGGATTACTTTATGAAGTCCACCTTCGCGCTGAGCTCAGGGGTGAGAAAATGGTCGGGCTTTTCGATCTGCACTTTGATTTGCAGGGTGCCTTTCTGACGGTTCGCCTCGGGGGCGATTTCGGCGACATAGCCTTGGTAAACCTTTTCCAGATAAGCTTCTGGGCTGATTCGGCAGCGTTGCTTGAGCGCGATTTTCGGGAGGTCGTTCTCGTTGATGTCGATCTCGACTTGCAGATCGTTCGGGTCGGCGAGCGCGAGTAGGGCGGTGCTCGGGCCTTTGCCGCCGCCGAAGCTCTGGGGCGTCACGAGTTCGCCGGGGTCGGCGAGTTTTTCGAGCACCACGCCGTCGATGGGCGACTTGATGACAGTCCAGTCGAGGAATACCTGTGCGGTGGCGCGGAGACCTTCGAGTTGTTTGATTTGTGCCTCTGCGCTGGCGACGGCGAGCCGCGTTTCATCTTCACGCTCGGCGGTTTCGTTTTGGGTCGCGCGGAGTTTGCGC
>JAYSTZ010000077.1:0-11752 GCA_043719365.1 Verrucomicrobiaceae bacterium
GCCATCTTTCGGAAATCGAGCAGGAGCTTTCGCTGGCTGCCGGTGAAAAAGTAATGATCAACTTCACCCCGCATCTCATCCCAGTGAATCGCGGAATCCACACGACGATCTACGCCGCACCGTCCGAGGGCGTGGAGCCGTTTCATTTTACCAACGCCTACGCCGAGGACTACGGCGATGCGAAATTCGTCCGTGTGCTCGGCGACAACGGCGCGCTGCCCGACACGAAAAATGTCGTTTCCACAAACTTCGTGGACATGGCGTGGAGGCACGACCCGCGGACCGGCCGCGTCATCATCATGAGCGCCGAGGACAATCTGACCAAAGGCACGGCAGGGCAGGGCGTGCAGTGCATGAATCTCATCTGCGGATGGCCGGAAGAGACAGGTCTGTTTTAACGCAGGGCGGATTTCCCAATTCCCGTTCTCGCCACGCGGGCAGCAGAACCTATAGTCCCGCGGCTCATGCCTACTGAACCTTTGACGATTGCCGGTCGCACCTTTCACTCGCGCCTTTTGTTGGGCACGGGGAAGTTTCCATCCAATGAAGCGATGGCCGGCGCGCTGGCGGAGAGCGGAACGCAAATCGTCACCGTGGCGCTGCGTCGTGCGGACCTGACCGGAAAGCGCGATCCATTTGCGAATATCCTCGAATTTATCGATCCGAAAAAATACCTTCTGCTCCCGAATACCAGTGGCGCGATGAATGCGGAGGAGGCAGTGCGGCTCGCGCGACTTGCCAGGGCGGCGGGCATCAGCGATTGGGTGAAACTGGAGATCCATCCCGACCCGCGGTACCTGCTTCCCGACCCGATCGAGACGTTGAAGGCTGCGGAAATTTTGGTGAAGGAGGGCTTCATTGTCCTGCCGTATATCAACGCCGACCCCGTGCTCGCAAAACGGCTCGAAGACGTGGGCACTGCGACCGTGATGCCGCTCGGCTCGCCCATCGGCAGTAACCGCGGAATCGAGACACGCGCGCAGATCGAAATCATCCTTAACCAATGCCGCGTGCCGGTCATCGTGGACGCCGGAATCGGCGCGCCGAGTCAGGCTGCGGAGGCTTTGGAAATGGGCGCGTCGGCTGTGCTGGTGAACACCGCCATCGCGATTGCGCCCGATCCTTCGCGAATGGCGCGGGCCTTTCGCATGGCAGTTGAGGCGGGACGCGAAGCCTACGAAACCGGGCTCGCCGAGCGTGGAGTCACGGCCACGGCGACAAGTCCATTGACCGCTTTTTTACACACACAACCATGAAGACCATTCTACTCGCGCTCGCCGCACTCACCGTCGCCACTTACGCACAAGCCACTCCCGAAGAAGCAGCCCAGGTGCAGCTCGAAGCGATGCGGGCTGCGGACTGGAAAAAGTTTACCGTCACCATGCACCCGACCGCGCTGGCCCGGTTCAAGACGTTGATGGTGCAGGCTGCGGAAACAGCCACTGTGTCGGAAAACCCGGCGGCGAAACGGGCCATGGATCAGGTTTTCGGCGGCATGTCGGCGGCGAAGATTAAGTCCATGGAACCAGGTGTTTTTTTCGAGATGTTCATGAAGAACTTCGCCGCGGGAAATCCCGGGCTGCTGGAGCACTACCGGAAGTCGGAGGTGAAGTTCATCGGTCACGTGGACGCCGGTGAATCGACCTACGTCGTCAGCACCATCACGCGGGCAATCGGCGATAACACGGTGAAAGCGGCAAACACCGGCGCATTCATGAAAGACGGCGAAGTGTGGAAGTCAGCTCTCAGCGGAGAGCTGGAGATGCTCGCAGCAGGAATGGTCGTGCAATTCGCAAAGAAGTAGGGCGGTCCCCATCGTGGGATGATGGGAGCGAATGACGGATGACGGGGGCACATGACATCACCTTCCAGCCACCGCGAACCACTACTCGCTTGCCGTAGCCGCGCGTGCCTTTCGCAACTTCGGTGGAGAGGAGGCAGCAAAGCCGAGATACAGCGAATCGCTCACGCGGATGACTTTCATCTCTCCTTTGCTGTTCGACGCGGTAACCTCCCACCCGAACAGCCTCCCGCCGCTTACGTAGCTGGAGCCGCCTCTCGTCTGATGGCTCTCTACATCCAAATTATCGAGCACAAAGACCGTTGCTTTACTTGGGTCCAGCGTCACCACCTCCTCGCCATCGCCCGACCGGAACCAATTCTTATCAGAGCTACGCTCGGAAAAGCGCGCCCATCTTTTTGCCGAGCACTTTGCTGGCGATGGCGATGGTGAGGCCCAGGAAGAGCATGGCCCACACGCCAAGTGCGGCGGCGAGATACTTGCCGTCGCCGATGAGATTGAAGAGTTCGTAGATCGCCTTGGTGATTGGGAAGTCCTGTTGTTTTACCGCAAGGATGAGCGAGTCGCTGACCTCCAGCATGGCGAAGCTGAACGCGAGTAATCCGCCGGCAAGGATGTTTGCGGCGATGAGCGGGAAGGTGATGCGGCGCAGCGTGCGGAACGGCGTGCAGCCGAGGTTTTGTGCGGCTTCTTCCAGGGTCTCGCTGGTTTGCTGGAGCCCGGCGACGGCGCTGCGGACGACGTAAGGCAGACGGCGAACTCCGTATGCGATGATGAGAAGGAGTGTGGGATCGCGGGATGGATCGAGGTATTCGAAAAAGCGGCCGGGTCGCGTGATGGCGAGATATCCGAACGCGAGGACGAGTCCGGGCACGGCGAGCGGGAGCATCGAAAGCGCGTCGAGAAGTCCCCGTCCCGGAAGCTTGGTGCGGACGATAACGTAGGCGATGGCGAGCCCGAGAACGATGTCGAAGATGACGCTACAGCCTGCGTATTTGAGGCTGTTCACGATACTGGGCACGGTGAGGTAGTGGCCCATGGCGGCTTCGTAGTGCGAGGTGCTCCACTCGGCAGGCAGAACGGTGCGATACCATTCCTTTGCGAAGCTGACGAGGACGACGCCGATGTGTGGCAGGAGCGCGAGGATGGTGATTCCGAGGAAGAATGCGAAGCACAGGACATTGCTGAAGCCGCTGAGCGGGCGACTGCCGCCGGCGGTAGTCGCTTTTGACATCATCGCGTGCTGGCTGCGGCCAAAGAAGAACTTGCTCGCCATGTAAAGGAGCATGGTCGCGACGAGCATGACCACGACGAGCGCGAACGGGAACGGGTTGCCGTCGATCTCTTTGATACCGTAGAAAATCTGCACGCTGGTGACCCGTGAATAGTCGAAGATGAGCGGCGCGCCGAGTTCGGTGAATGCAAAGATGAAGACGATGGTGCCGCCCGCGAAGACGCCGGGCATGATGAGCGGGAGGGTGACTTTACGGAACTTGCGCCAGCCGGTGCAGCCGAGGTTTACGGCGGCTTCGTCCATGGCCGGATCGACGTTCGCGAGGGCTGCGGTTAGGTTCAAAAAGAAGATCGGATACAGACTGAGCGCCTGCACCGCAACGATGCCCCAGAACTGTCCGCGTCCGAGCCAGTCGATGGTTTCGCTCGCGCCGAGGATTCCCATTTTGATGAGCAGCGCGTTGAAAGCGCCGTATTGCCCGAGCATTTGCTTCAGCCCGATCGCGCCGACGAACGGCGGGAGAATCATGGGGACGAGAAGTAATGCGGAGAGCGCTTTTTTCCCGAAGAAATCGAAGCGGTCGCTTAGGAATGCGAGTGGCAGGGCGATGGCGAGTGTCGTGAGCGTGGTGCAACACGCGAGCATGAACGAATTTTGCAGTCCTTCGCGGTAGTTGCGGTTCGCAAATATCTCGGCGACATACGCGAACGTGAAGTGCCCGTCGGCATCCACAAAGGCGCGATTCACTGTGGCTGCGATGGGCCAGATGAAGAAACAGCCGAGCAGTGCGGCGGTAATGGTCCAGACGATCCAAGCGACGGATTTCGACATGCGACGAGGTTTAGCGGAGTCGGGTGCGTGCGTCCAACTTTGTAATAAGGAGCTCGATCACAGTAGCATTCCTTCGGCGGGTTTGGCGGGCAGGGGATTGCCAAGCATTTCCACAAACTGCTGCTCGGTGAGCACGGGGATGTTGTGTTTTTGCGCGTCATCGAGCTTTGAGCCTGCGCCGGGGCCGGCGACGACGAAGTGCGTTTTCTTGCTCACGCTGCTGCCGACGTTTCCGCCGACGGCGCGGATTTTTTCCTGCGCTTCGTTGCGCGACATCAGTTCGAGCGAGCCGGTGACGACGACTGTTTTACCGGCGAATGGGGAATCGCTGGCGACGGGTTTGTCTCCGCGTGGTGAGATGCCGAGTTCGGCGAGTCGGGTCATGGTTTTCTGTCCGAGCAGTGAGGCGAACCAATCGAGGCAGGCTTGCGCGGCTACGGGGCCAACGAGGACGACTGCATCCGCCGGGGTGCCGTCGCGCTTTTTCGAGGGGGCTGCAAATCCGCTGGCGATGAGTCGTTCGCCGATGGCCTGAGCTTGCGCTGCGGCTTCGGATTGACGGGTGGCGAACTGGAGTTTTTCGAGGTCGCTCTTGTCTTTGTTGGCCTGCGAACGCGGGCTGTTTGCCTGAATGTCCGTGCGGGCTTGATCGAGGGCGATGACGTCGCGGAGCAGGGGCGAGTCGGCTATGGCTTCGAGCGTGTCGTGGAATTTCGCGATGTCGTGCGAGGATTCTTCACCGACATCCGAGATGGCGAGGGCGTGGAGCCAGCGGGCGAGGGGCATACTTCGGGCGCGCTGGCAGGCTTCGAGGATCTTTGCGGCGTTTTTTTCGCCGAAGATTCGGGGATCTTCGTCTGTGCCGAGATTGAGCGCGCCGAGGGTGGTGAGTTGCAGGCCGAAAAGATCGAGCGGTTCATCGACAAGCCCACGCTCGACGAGCGCGTCTGCGACCGTGCTGCCGAGCCCCTCGATGTCCAGTGCGCCGCGCTTTGAGAAGTATTCCAGACGGCGCGTCTTCTGCGCGGGGCATCCGGGATTCTCGCAGACCCAAGCGGCAAACTCCGGGTCGCGTCGTGGGGCATGTCCGCAGGCGGGACACTTGTTGTCGATGTGCTTTAAGAAATCGAATGGGTCGGCGGTGGCGTCGCGCTTTTCGAGGACCACGCTGATGACAGCCGGGATGACTTCGCCGGCTTTTTCGATGATCACGGTGTCGCCGATGCGGATGTCTTTGCGGCGGATTTCGTCTTCGTTATGCAGCGTTGCGCGAGAAATCGTGCTGCCCCGCAGAAAGACGGGCTCCAATTCGGCGACGGGCGTGAGATTGCCGGTGCGGCCGACTTGTACGGTGATGGCACGGATGCGCGTCTCGGCTTGTTCGGAGACGTATTTCCACGCCTTCGCCCAACGCGGAAATCGCGAGGTGTAGCCCGCTTTTTCGCGGAGCCAAACTTGGTTGAGCTTGATGACCGCACCATCCGTCTCGAAGCCGAACGTGTCGCGTGTGGCATCGAGTTCCTGGATCGCTGCGAAGACTTCCTCGGCGGATTTGCACACGCGCTGGAAACGCGGGACGGGAAAGCCGAGGTCTTTCACCCATGCTAAAAAGTCGGCCTGCGTCGGCGGCAAATCTGCGGAGCATTCGCCGGGGCTGTAGAGCACGATGGCGAGCGGACGCTTGGCCACGGTGGATGGGTCGAGTTGCTTGAGCGAGCCCGCAGCGGCGTTACGCGGATTGGCGAAAGGTTCATCGCCTGCCGCCCGCATTTCGTCGCACATTTTGCGGAATGCTTCTATCGGCATGTACACCTCGCCGCGCACTTCGAGGATATCGGGCGCGCCCTTTAAATGGAGAGGGATCGCACGGATGGTGCGCAAGTTTTCCGTGATGTCATCGCCCATCTCACCGTCGCCGCGAGTCGCGCCGGTGACGAGGCGTCCGTCCTCGTAGCGCAGGCTCACGGCAAGTCCGTCCACCTTTGGCTCGACGAGCCATTCGAGTGGTTCACCGGGGAGAAGTTTCTCGACGCTCGTAATCCATTTCTTCAGCCCGTCGAGACCTTCTTTTGCGAAGAGATTGTCCAGCGATAGCATGGGCACGGCGTGGCGCACTTGCTGGAATCCGTCGGTCGCCTTTCCGCCGACGCGCTGCGTCGGGGAATCGGGCGTGACGAGTTCCGGGTGCGCGGTCTCCAGCGCGCGGAGTTCGCGGAAGAGCGCGTCGTATTCCTGATCGCTGATCGTCGGGCGGGCCTCGACGTAATAGCGGCGGTCGTGTTCCTCAATCTCCTGCCGGAGTCGGGCGAGTTTTTCTTGAGATGTAGGCATGGACAAAAGCGGCGAGTGGGGCTCCGGTCGAGGCGCCAAGGGTGTCTGCGAGCCAGTCCCAGACATCCAGCGCACTACGGCTGGGCGTGAATTTCTGGTGGAACTCATCAAGCGCGCCGTAAACGGACATGCACGCCACGGCGATGATGCAGACTTTTTTCCAAGGCCAGTCGGACGTGTGCCGCAGTGCCGGAGTCAGCGCAAGGACGCCGCAGAAAAACGCGGCAAAGTGAAGCATCTTGTCGTTCACATCGAAGACGTTCATGTCAGAGATTTCGGTGCTGCCGAGTGATGAGAGGTAATAGACGGTGGAGATCCAAATCACGACGCCGAGCCAGCAGACCCAGCCAAACCAGTGCATTTTTTCGCGCTTCATGGTCACGATTGCTGGCGCACGACTTTTTGAAGGTACTGGATAGAGACGCCTTCGATCGCGAGGGAGACATCGTTGTAGCCCATTCCTTTTAGTTCGTTCTTCCAGCGGATTTCTCCGGTCTGCAAATCGAGGCGGAAAAGTTCTCCGTGCGATCCTGCAAACACCGAGCCGTCCGCGATAATCACGCTCACGTCTTGGCCCGACGATCCGAGAATTCCTTTGCCGACGAGCGTTCGCCAAAGTTCATCGCCGGTGGCCTGATCAATCGCGACGACGAATCCGTTGGTTCCAATGATGAGCGGTGTTGCCATAAATTTGCAGGCGTCGGTGTTTCATGAACGGGCTGGCGATGGAAGCGGAAAGAGGGATTCGCAATCGATTGCACACCATCTACGGCAGCGGTGCGGGCGGCGGGGACTTTTCGTAGTCGGTTTCCTTCACCCAGCCGGTCTTGAGTTTCTCGCCGCGCATGAAGCGCTCATAGAATCCGACGTGGCCTTTGTTGGCGTGCTCGTAGCGGTCGAAGATGCTGCCGTCGCCGATGATGCGTGGGTCGCCCTGTGCTCTGAGTTCAGCGATGAGTGCGGTGGAAAGTTCGGTGCGTTTTGCGTCGTCGGTCTTGGCCAGATTGCGCATGCAATCCGGGTCTTTTGCCAGCTCGTAGAGTTCCTCGCCGGGACGGATTCCGAAACAGAGAACCCAGTTCGGATCGGCGGGATTTGCGCGGTGTGCATCGAGGATGAAACTCTTCGTCGCACCGGCGTCGCAATCGAGGTAGCCGGTCTCGGGGTTGCCAGCGGGCCAGCGGGCGGGCTCGAAGTTTTTGAGATACAGCCAGTCGCCTTTGACGATCCCGCGAATGGGGTAACCGGCATCGTTCGGTCGGCCGATGTCGGTGCGCTCTTTGCCGATGAGGACGTGGTCGCGCGCCGGATTCACGAGGCCGGATTTTTCCGAGCGGAAGATGTCGGTGAGGCTGCGGCCCGGCGATTCCGCCATCCCGGTTTGTGCCCATGTGAGTTCTGCGACTTCGAGGAATGTGGGGGCGAGATCGATGAAGCTGACGGCGTCGTCCACCACACGTCCGGGCTTTGTGATGCCGCCCGGCCACATCGCGGCGAGAGGGACGTGGTTGGAAAACTCATACGCGTTTCCCTTTCCGCGCGGAAACGGCATGCCGTGATCGGATGTCACGATGACCAGCGTATTGGTGAGAAGGCCTCGTTTTTCGAGCTCGGCGAGCATTCGCCCCAGATGCGTATCGAAGTGCTCCACTTCGAATGCGTAGTCGAGCAGGTCGTTTCGCGTTGTCTCGTTGTCGGGCCAGTAGGCCGGGATGCGGTCGATGTCAGAGAGATTCTTGCCACCCTTTGCGACGCCCGATCCGAACTCGTATCCGCGGTGCGGCTCGACGGCACCGTACCAAAATGCCCATGGTTTTCCTGCCGGCGCGGCATCGAGAAAGTCGGCGAAATTCCCCGCGTAGTCATTGTTGCTGATCTCGTCGGTCGGTGGCGTCGCCTTCCTCGCGTTGTATGCTTTTCCCGTCATCTGCCGCGGTTTTCCGTCCGCATTGAGGGCGACTCCCGGGCCCCAGCCTTTCATCGTGTGGCCGACGTTCCACCCATTTTCCGACAGCGCCTCGCCCCATCCTTTGAACTCGGGAGGGAAGTAGCAGATGTGATTCGCCGCTTCCTTGAGTTGCCAGGAATTGCGCCCCGTGAGGATGCAGGCGCGGGAAGGCGCGCATTTCGCATTCGGCGTGTAGGCGTTATTAAAGAGGACACCTTCCTTCGCGACCCGGTCAAATGCGGGCGTTTTTACCCATTTTGTGCCGTAGGCGCTGGCGTGTTTCCCCCAATCATCGGCAATGGCGAAAAGGATGTTGGGGCGCTCCGCTGCGTTTGCCGTGTTCGCGAGCAACGCGACGAGCACAAGCAGCAAGGGCAATGTGGTTTGTGAGCGATTCATGCGGGGACGGTCTGTCCTACAAGGCCGTGTTTGGCAAGTGGCGCGTGGTTCACAATGGCAGGTAATTCACCCCGCTGTGCGATTTCGGTCTCGAACCAGACTGACTCGCAAGGCTCGGCTTTCTCCGGCATAATCCTAATACCCGCAGTTGAATATCCATGGAAGACGCTTAAATACACAGAAGGTGACTTCCCGACCTGTCGAGTTCCCCGCTTGTGAAAACGGCGACGAGCAAATGCCTAGCCGCGCACAACCACAGTCGAGATTCCGACAGGTCGGGATGCCACATTCCCTGCAATCCCACCCAGCCACAACCGCATCGCAAGCCTAATCCCGTTCAAACCAGCCGATGATCCCGCAAGATTTCCCAACGTTCTTCGCGCAACCCGTCTCATATTGTAACGCTTTGAAAACACAACGCGGTGAAACTCTACCGGGGGACAACTTGTCCCCCAGTACAAACCCGCTCGCACATTCGCCAGCCAACGATTGCAAATCTGGCAAACCCGCCTTGCTAACGCCCAAACGCCCATCTAATCCCAACCACACCAGCCCATGAGCCAAGATTTCCCAGCGTTCTTCAAAGCCGCCATCGCCGCCCATGCCTCGGAGGCTAACTCGCCTGCGCTCGATAACGCCCACACCCTAAACACATGAACAGCAACATGGACCTCGCCCAACACCACGCCCTCGCCCAGCGCGCTTTGGAGCTTGGCCGCAGCAATGACCCCGCCAGCGTGCCAGAGCTGATTCGCTTGCTCGCCATGCCGTCCGCCGAGATTCGCCGCCTTGCCGCGTCCGCACTTTCCAAGCTCGCCGACTTCGGGGCGGACCGCATCTCCGCCGTCGCCGCACTCGCGCCGATCGCCCTCCGCGACTCCCACCCGCAAGTCCGCCAGTATGCGCTCAAGGCCCTCAAATGCTGTGGCACTCCCGCCAGTGCCCACCTTCACGACCTCGACGATCTCGCCACAAACGCACTCGCCAAAGACTACGTTCGCCGCGCCGCCCACTCCGCCGCCACCGCCATCCGCGAAGCCATCCGGCTTGCCGAGGAGGATGCCGTCCACCGCTGTGCCCGCTGTGGAAAAGACGTCACCCCCGACGAACACACCCGGAGCCAAACTGCCTTCCAGCGTACCTTCTGCGACCCCTGCTTCGACAGCGTCTATCTCGACCGCCGCAACTTCGACACGAAGGTGGAGCTAAACAAAACCATCATCGCCAAAGCCGGAACCCTCGTGCAATCCGACGGCGAGCGCCTTCTCGCCGACTGGTTCACCGCCCACCACATCGCGTATCGCTACGACGAGCGATACCGCATCCTCAGCGGCCACGCCATCCGCCCCGACTTCTACCTGCCCGAGCTGGATGTCTATGTCGAATACTGGGGCATGGACACCGCCGACTACAAAATCGGGATGCTCAAAAAACAGCAGCTCTATCAGCAAGAGAGCAAGCGACTCATCTCCATCTACCCCGCCGACAAACCGCGCCTCGACGCCCTGCTCCGCGCCAAGCTCGCCTTCTACGGCTACACCATCCCGCCCGCATCCCCGCCAGCGAACCAAGCGTCAGCAAACGCCAGTGAGTCAGCCCCCCAAAAATAACCCATGCCCCCTTGCCAACACCCAAACGCCCGCCTAATTCCAACCAAACCAGCCCATGAGCCAAGATTTCCCAACATTCTTCAAAGCCGCCACCGGCAACGCGCCGTATGATGCCCCGCGTAAAGTAGCCCGGTCACACGGTGACCGGCAGCCCGTTGCAGCGCAACTGGGCTGCGATTCCGCCGCCCCATTACCAACGCACTTACGTATTCGCATAATCCAAATCTCGCTGCAATTCCGCGAGGTCGTAGGGGCGCACGACTTTCCGCTCTGCGAGCAGCAATTCAAAATCCCTCCGAACCAACCCGGCCAGCTCCGCCGACTTCCCGGCGGAAAGCGCCCCGCGCGAATAAAGCGCCAGCGCAAGTTCCTTCCGAACCTCATGCTCAACCTCGCTCGCAGGCACTCCGAGTGCATCGGCGATTCCATCCGGGATTTCAAAAGTCATCAACATACTCCCTCAGTAAGCGCGAGCCGGGGTGAAAACAAGATTCGCCTGAGCCCCTACAACTCTCCTTCCTTGCCAACGCCGTAACGCCCGACTAACCCCAAACCAAACCAGCCCATGAGCCAAGATTTCCCAACGTTCTTCAAAGCCGCCACCGGCAACGCGCCGTATGATTACCAGAGCCTCCTCGGTGAAAGTGCATGTGCATCCCGCCTCATCAATATCCCCACCGGGCTGGGAAAAACTGCGGCTGTCGTGCTCGCGTGGCTGTGGAATCGGGTAGTGCAGCCGACTCTCAACCCTCAACCCTCAACGCTCAACCCACCGTGGCCGCGCCGCCTCGTCTATTGCCTCCCGATGAGGACGCTTGTGGAGCAGACACGCGATGAAGCAGCCCATTGGCTGAAGGCGCTTTCACTTTCCGAAAAAGTCGGCCTCCACATCCTCATGGGCGGCGAAGACGCGGGCGAATGGGACCTCCACCCCGAGCGCGAAGCCATCCTCATCGGCACCCAAGACATGCTCCTCTCCCGTGCCTTAAATCGTGGCTATGGAGAAAAACGTTATCGTTGGCCGATTCAATTTGGTCTGCTGAACAACGACGCGCTTTGGGTGATGGACGAGACGCAGTTGATGGGCGTGGGCGTGGAGACGAGTGCGCAGCTTGATGGCTTTCGTGCTGCGCAAAAGTGCCCGACTTGGTGGATGAGCGCGACGCTTGAGCAGGCGAGGCTTGCGACGGTGGATCATCCGGCACCGGCTGGCGGCTGGCCGACGATTACCTTGAGCGATTCGGAGAAGACAAGCGGCAGGCCATGCGAACTCATCACCGCTCCGAAAAAGCTCACAGCCACTCCGCTCACCCTCGGCCCCACCACGAAGGACGCCTATCCGAAGCAGCTCGCGGCTTTCATCAAAGAGCAACACAAAGACGGCACGCTCACGCTCGTCGTCGTGAACCGCGTTGCACGGGCGCGGGAGATTTTTGACGCGCTCACGACGGGAGAAAAGAAAGGAAAGCAAACACAACCACCGCTTCACGCACCGGAGAAAGTCGCGCTCATTCACTCGCGCTTTCGCCCCGTGGACCGCGACCGGCACACGAAGCTCCTTTTCGGCGAAGGCGACCGCATCGTCATCGCCACACAGG
>JAYSTZ010000761.1:0-5959 GCA_043719365.1 Verrucomicrobiaceae bacterium
GAAATCCTCTCCGTCCACGGTGATGCGCTTTTGCCGTGCGAGAAATGCAAAGTCGCTGCCCAGTTCGACGAGAAATGCCTCCAAATCACGCAGGATGGCCGTCTCTAAATCCTTCTCCGAATACGCGCCTTTTAACCCGAGGAAATCCAGCAGATACGGGTCGCGGAAAACCAGATCGGGCGTGAGCTTGTCCTCTTCCCGGAGCTTTTGGAGTTCCAGTTTCGCCAGCTTGTCGGGCTTCTTTGACAAGGCAGTGCGCTCGTAAAGCATTCCGTTGATTTTTTCTCGCAGCATCCGCACGCTCCATCGCTCGATGCGGCACATCTCGGCGTAGAAGTCCTGTTGCAGTGGCTTTTTGAGCGGCAGTAGCTCCACGAAATGGGACCAGCCCAATTGTTGCGACAGCGTTGCAACAATTTGTTCGTCGGTAAAAGCCTCGGCCATCGAAATCATCCGTGCCAGATTCCTAGGACTGAAGCCCTGACCGAATTCGGGAACCAATTTTGCCGACAGTGTCGGCAAAATGTCTTCCCCATACTCCGCTCGCTTCTCGCGCAAAATATCCGTGCGGATGCGCTGCCCTACTTTCCAGTAAAGCAGCACGAGCGCCGCGTTCACTCCCCGCGCCACCGTCTGGCGCACGGTGAGAATCAACTCGCGAACATCGGTGACCAGTCCAGTCGGGCCACTTTGAAGCGACAATGGCGAAGAAGTCTTGGTGAGTGAGCGTTTGGGTTTCATGAAGTTGGCAGCAGGACGTAGATGCCGAGAATATCCATCGGCAGGACGGGATAGACGACTTGGTAGCGGCGTTTATCGACGAGTTCGCAGAAGCGTTCGTGGGACTCGACGAGCTGCTTGCAGCGGTCTTCGGCGAGTAGGTCGAATTGCTTGCGAAGCTGGTCGGTCGTCGCGGCGGCGGCGGTGATGAGACGCTGGCGGCGCTCGATGGTGAGTTCATCGGCGGATGCCTTGGCGGATTGCAGGAGCTCGCGGGCTTCGAGCGGGGTGAGGAAGTCGCTGTCGGCGGGTTCGCCGCGATAGCCCCAGATGAGCATTTCCTCGGCGACAAGCTGATTGGTTTGCTGCTTTTCCTCGATGACGTTGCGGACGCGGAAAAGGAGCAAGGTCGTGGGCTTTTGTACGGATACCGAACGGAGCGCAGATGCGCGGGAGGCGGAGATTTCATCGCGGTTCAGCGAGCCCGCGAGGATGAGCTGGCCGAGCTGCTCTACGAACGGATGGTTGCGGCCCATGTAGGCGACTTTGGCGGGCGTTGGGGAGTGAAAGCTGACAGTGAGTTTTGCGCTGTCGGGCAGGAGCGATTTGAGCGAGGCGGGGAGGTTCCCGGTGAAGAGGTGGTAGGCGGCGTGGGTGCCGACTTTGATAGCGTCCATCTGCACGCCCATCAAACCACGGAGCGACTCGACGACGAAGAGTTCGACGGCCTTCGGGTTGCCGATGGCTTCGTCGGTATCTGCGAGGTCTTTTTCGATTTCCTGCGCCTTGATGGAGTGTTGCGCGAAGATGGAGCGGGTGGCTTTTGCCAGCTCTTCGGAGCGGTGAAATTGGTCGGTGATTTCGCTGTCGAGCGCCTTGGTGCGGGCTTCTTCCACGAAGCCGAACTCGACTTGGGATGTGTCTTTCGCGGGGTGGTAGGCGTCGTTGAGCAGGAGGGATTGGGTGATGGTGTCTATGACGCTCTGGCTCTCGCCGGGGAATGCGACGGTGGCTCCGGTGGATTTTTTGATGGCCTGCACTTTTCGCAGAATGACGTTCAGGACGACGCCGTCCACGGGGTTATCCTTGGAGTAAAGCAGGAGCGCCTTGACGGTCTCGGAGGTCTGGCCGAAGCGGTCCACGCGGCCCTCGCGCTGTTCGAGGCGATTTGGGTTCCACGGCAGGTCGTAGTGGAGGACGGCGGTGAAGAGTTCGTGGAGATTGATACCCTCGGAAAGACAGTCAGTGGCGACGAGGACGCGTTGCTCGCTGGGGCTCATGGCATCAATGCGCTCGCGGCGCACATCGTCGGGGTCTTCCGACGTGATGACTTGGACGTTCACTTTTTTTGGGAGGAGTGCGGCGAGACGTTCGCCGACGTATTTCGCCGTGGGGATGTATTGGCAGAAGATGACGGGATTGAACCCGGCCTTGAGCCACGCCTTGATGGTCTCGGCGGCGGTCGCGATTTTGGCATCCTGCCGCGCATCGGATATGGCAGTGAGCGCGACTTCGAGACGGCGGAGCGTGGCCTTTTGCGAGTCGCTCCATTTTTGCGAAGCCATGAGTTCTTCGGGCAAGGCGTCGTCCACGCTGGAGTCGCCGAGGTCTGCGAGGGGATTGCTCGGAAGGTCTGTGAGCGGCTGGTCGGCGAGTTTCGATTGCCGGTTTTTCAGCATGGAGATGCCCGCCGCCGGGCTGGACATCACGCCACGGAGGAGGCCGAGGGCGGTCCAATAGTGGACTCGCTTGGCCTGACCGTCCGTCGCGCCGGTGATGAGCTTGCGTGCGAAGTCGTAGAGTTCGGCGAAAAACGCGGCGTAGGCGGGGCTGAGGTCGTAGTTGAGTTCCGCAGCTTCGCGGGTGGGGAACGGGGTGTCGCCGTCCATCCATTTGGCCACGTCGCCGCGTCGGCGCTGGATGTAATGCTTCGCAAGTTCGCGCCGCTGTTTTTGGTCCGTCCGGGCGAGATCGAGCGTCGAGAACTCGGGCCGGATTAAGCCGAGAAGTGATTGGAACTCTTCGTGTTTTCCGCTGTGCGGCGTGGCGGTGAGGAGCACCATGTGGCGCTGCTCGCGCTTGGACAGGTCTTTGACCAGCGCATGCCGCTGCTGCTGGTTTGCGGAGGCTCCTTGCGGGCAGGCGCAGGTGTGAACTTCGTCCACGACGACCATCTCCGGCGCTTGCTCGATGAAGACGGCCCGCCGCGCGTCGGACTTGATGTAGTCAATCGAGATGATTTGGAACGGGTAGTATTGATACACGGAGGTATCGCCGACGATTTCGCGGTCGAGCCGGGCCTGAGTGTTGGAGCGAATGACGACGGCATCCATGCCGATTTTCGTGCGGATTTCCTGCTGCCACTGGTCGCAAAGATGCGGGAGGCAGACGATGGCGAACCGCCGGATGATGCGGCGCTCCAGCAGTTCCTTGATGATGAGAAGAGCTTCGATGGTTTTGCCGATGCCCACATCGTCGGCAATGAGGATGCGGGTGACCTCCTGACGGAGCGCCATGATGAGCGGGACGATCTGATAGGAGCGCGGACGGAACGAGAGTTTCGCAAGGCAGCGGAATGGGCCGGAGCCGTTGCGAAATGAAAGCCGGGCGGCTTCGTAAAGCAGTCGGGCATTGGCGATATTGCCAAGGTCCTCGGGCTCCGGCTTTGGAAACTCGGCTTTTTCAGGCGAGTCTTCGGTGAATCCCAGCGGTAGGAAAACGCCGGTGATTTCGTCATCACTGCCGCCGAGTGGTTTGACGACAAGCAACTCATCCGGCGTGTCGGAGGGCATCACGATCCAGTCGCGCCCACGGAGCCGGACCATGGTGCCGGGTGAAAATGTTTCGAGAGTGCTCATTAGCAGACGGGTTTGAAAATGTCGGGATACTTGGCAACGAGGGTGTCCAAGTTGTCCTTGTAGTTGTGGACGATGACTTCATCCCCGCGATCCTTGATGGCTTTGCGTTTGGCGATGTCGTCGGTCTGGACCGCCGGGTCATCATGCGGAGTGCCGTCGCAGAAAACCCATGTGTCCGGCTGGTAGAAAAAGTCGGGTTTTGCAAAAATGCCGTCCACATGTTTCTGGGCGCTGTCGGGCAGTCGCAGTTTCCGTTTATAGAGGTAGCGGACGAATGTTTCCTCGGTGGAGGAATTGGCATCAAGCTGCGAAAGGAGGCGCTTGAACTGAGCGTCGTAGTCCTCGTCGGGAGCCGAGTTCGAGCAATCCAGCGAGCAATGGAGCAGGCGCTCAAGAGCGTTTTTGATGGAGAAGCGATCCAGCGAAAGGTGATGCGGTTGGTTGTAGTAACTGAGCAAGTCGTCGTATGTCGCTTTCGGCTTTTCGGTGTTCTCGAGGTCGCAGACTTTGATCGCGAGTTCGATCACTTCGGTGAAGATTTTCGGATCGTCCACCATCGCCGACAGCACGCCGAGGCTTCCCTCGCTGGCTTCGTAGAAAAGCATATTGGGCGCGGCCTTTTCGCCCATCGCATAAACGCCCAATTCCGCTGGCTCGATCTGAAAGCGCAGTTCAATCGCACGCTTGAGCGCGTATTGCAGCGAAAGGACGCCAACTGCATCGAGCGCCAGCGCTTCAATAGGCTGCAAGTAGAGGGCATCCGCCGTCGTCTCGGTGTAGAGCTGGACGCGCTTGGATTCCTCGGGCTCGGGGACATCGGTGCGCGGGTTCCAGAGTCCCGATTCGAGTCCGATACGATAGCCAATTTCCTTCTCGCGACGGTCTTTGCGGGAAAGTTGGATCAAGCGGGCTGCGGGGAGGTAGGACATCTGGAGTAGAGGCTCTCCGTTGTGTTGAACCAGCGCCTTTCGTATCTGGGATTTGTCGCCGCCATCGAGCGAGAAGTATGTCTCGGTGTCAAAGCCTTGCCGGGAGCGTTCTTCCTCCTCGCAAGTGATGTATTCGCGGCGGCGTGCCAGCATTTCGGTAAGAGCGAGCAGCGGCGTTATTTCGGTCTTGTTCTTCGGCTCGGCGAGATCAGTTCCCGTGAGCGGGCAGGTTTCAATAGTTTCCTGCCCGCGATCCAGCCAATAGCCCGAGGCGTTGCAAACGCGGGCGCTGCAAAGATTGTCCTCGACGCTGGGGACGACGGCTTGGGAAACGACATACTTTTGGCCGTTGTAGTAGATGACATTGCGGGGGCCAAATTCGCGCAGGGCGATTAAGCGCGGGCGTGAGATAAATTCGCCTTTCTCGTGCCCGTCGGTCAGGAAGGCCCGAATGGGGAGACGGGTGAAGTTATAGCCGGGAAGGAACCCTTCGGCAGCCAGATAGCGGAAGACGTAGAACTCCGATTGTTCGCCGCCTTTTTGGAACTCGTTTTTCAACAAGTCAATTTGCCGCTGCGACTGGAATATCTCGCGCTTGGCGCGTTTGTGTTCGTCCGAGGTGGTGGCAAACATGCCCGAATCCAAGACCACCGTTGCCTTATTGAGCGTGGCCTTGGCCTCCCGGTAAAGATTGCGCCAACGATCCATCGCACGGTCCAAAGTTTCGGGTAGATTTTTGAGCTGCTTCGCAAGCCACGCATCGTCGCACCACGCCAGCTTTGGGTTCGCTGGTTTATCCACGAGCACGGCCTTGAAATGCGCGACGAGGAGGGCCACGGCGGATTCGTTTAGCGTGATGGCAGAAACGATGTCGTCTCGGAGCGTGAGCTTGGGCTGATCAATGTCTATGATGTCGAGGGCGGACTGGCGGACGTTTCGGAGCCCTACGCGCGTCATGAACGCGGCGTGAAGGTGCGAGCGGATCAATTCGCGATTGGTGATGTCGAGACGCGGGGGCTCAACGGTGCCAGAGACGAGTTCCTGACGCTCTTGAAAGTAGTGCCGGTCGTGCGGCGAGTATGCGGAGCAATACGCGAAAACGAGCGCAGCCTGCCCGCTACGTCCCGCGCGCCCGCTCCGCTGCGCGTAGTTCGCCGGATTGGGCGGGGCATTCCGCATGTGGACGATGCTCAATTTGCTAATATCCACCCCGAGTTCCATCGTCGGAGAGCAGAAAAGTGCGCTCAGCGAGCGAGCGTTCACTTTGGCCAAATCAGGCACTTCTTTGCCGCCGCTTTCCACCGTCCACTCCGCGCGGAATCGCTCTTCTCGGTCGAGGCGATCGTCGGTGTTAAGCTGGCCGGTGTGGTCCGCGCCTTGGAGGTTCTTTAGCTTGCTGAAATCGGTCTGATAGAGGTCGCGGAAGAACAGGTTCGGCTTTTCCTCAAGCGT
>JAYSTZ010000762.1:0-2591 GCA_043719365.1 Verrucomicrobiaceae bacterium
CTGGGGGTCAGGCGATGAAAAAGAACAAAATCGCGCTTTTTAATTCCTTGATCCGGGGGTGGGCTTGACAGCACGCCATTCAGTGATAGATTTTTCGTATCATGAAAACCGCAACTGTCGCCGATCTTCGCAATAATTTCCGTCGGGTGTCCTCGTGGCTGGAGCATGGGGAAACTGTGCAGATTATCAAACGCGGGCGAGCTTTTGCTTGCTTGACGGGGATGGACCGGCAATCGCCTGCACAGACGTTGGTGAAACCCGACATCATGGCTCAGCTCGACGAAGTATGGGGGAGCCGTGTGTTCTCGATGGCGGAAGTGCAGGCGATGCGGGAAGCAGAGTTGGAGGGCGCGGAGGGGTGATCGCGTATCCAGATGCGTCGTTTCTGTGTGCGATGTTTCGGAAGCAGGCGAACTCTGCTGAAGCTGCGCTACACTTTGCCCAGATGCCCGAGCCGCTGCATGTCGCCTCGCCGTTGTTGTTCGAGTTTCGGCAATCAATCCGGTGGCAGGTGTTTTTGAACAAGAGCGACAAAACCAAGGGATATGATCGCGCGACGGCCCAAGCGGCTTTGGCGAAATTCAATGCGAATCTCGCCTCGGGAGCGATTGTAGTCGTCCCTGTGGAGTGGGCAGATGTCGCAAGTGTAGGGGAGCGTTTGTCTGCGCAATATACTTGGACTGAAGGCTATCGGGGCTTTGACGTGCTTCACGTCGCGACGGCGCTTCATCTTGGGGCGTCTGAGTTTTTGACGTTTGATGGAAAACAAAAGCGGCTGGCTGAGGCGGAGGGCCTCGAAGTGCGGAAATTCCAGAGGAATTTGCCGGAAGTTACGTAACATGTAAGAGGCATTTCGGTGAGATTGCAACGAGCGTAAGGATCAAGAGAAGAGACACATTTTTGCACCGGTTAATGGCGTTGTTCACGCTTAGATGCGTGAAGCCGTGTGTCTCGATAGAGAAACCAAATCACGGGCACCCAAAGCGCTGCTTGTGCCCAGAGTGAGTGCGGAACTGGGGTCTGGCGATAAAAACGAACAGAATTACGCTTTGAAACCATCCCAAACCTGCGAGTTGACGCCCCGCAGCACATCGGGCAATTTCCACGCACGAGCACACTCGCCGAAATTGAAGCTGCAACGGATGCACTTCCGACGGAGGAAGCCGAGCGTTTACTCCAAACTCGGATGTAGCCGGATAGCCGGGGAAAGCATCACCGCCTCACGCGGAGCTGCTGCCGACAGGCTCGCAATTTATTTGCAAAAGAGTGTAACCTCGCCTGCGCCGCTCCGCAGGAATGTAGCGTTATGCAAAATAATCTTTGTCCTCAATGCCAGTCTCCTATTCCCGCAGATGCGCCCGGCGGCATCTGCCCTGGATGCGCGCTGCTGGGTGTCTCGCTGCCGACGAGCCCTACGCAAGTCGCCGGGGCCAGCGTGCCGATGCTCGATGAAGTCGCCGCGGCCTTCCCCGAGCTCGAAGTGCTGGAGCTCTACGGTCAGGGCGGCATGGGCGCGGTTTTCAAAGCACGCCAGCCGAAACTCGACCGCTTTGTCGCGCTGAAAATCCTCACGCCCGCGCTCGCCACGCAGCCGGGATTTGCGGAGCGCTTCACCCGCGAGGCTCGTGCATTGGCAAAGCTCTCCCACCCGAACATCGTCGGCGTCCATGACTTCGGCGAAAGCGGCGGCTTCTTCTACCTGCTCATGGAGTTCGTCGATGGCGTGAATCTCCGCCAGGCGATGCGCGCCGGCGTCACGCCCGAGCAAGCGCTGCTCCTCGTGCCGAAGGTTTGCGAAGCGCTGCAATTTGCCCACGACCACGGCGTGCTGCATCGCGACATCAAGCCCGAGAACATCCTCCTCGACACCCACGGCGTGCCAAAGCTCGCCGACTTCGGCATCGCGAAATTTGGCGACGACAAATCCACCGGCCTCACCCAAAGCGGCGCGCAACTCGGCACCGCCGCCTACATGGCCCCCGAGCAAATCGAGCAGCCCGCCACCGTCGATCACCGTGCCGACATTTACAGCCTCGGCGTCGTCCTTTACGAAATGCTCACCGGCGAACTCCCGCTCGGACGCTTCGCCGCACCGTCGGAAAAAATGCACTGCTCCAGCGGCGTCGATGACGTCGTCCTCCGTGCGCTGGAAAAGCAACGCGAACGCCGCCAGCAAAGCGCCACCGAGATGAAGACCGAGGTCGAAGGCGCCGCCACACGCAGCGCCGCGCCGCCGACGCCACCCGCTCCCACCCGCACCTCGCCTTGCTATCTTTGCACGCCCGAGCACGTCCGTTCCTTCGCCTGCAACATCTACATCTACACCGCCAAAGGCCACGTCGCGCTCGACGCCCACACGCTCACCTTCGTGGGCGACCGCGAGAGCGTCACGATCCCGATGCGCGCCATCCGCGAGCTCGGCATCGGACACTACCCCGCGCTCGCGAAGCCCGTCCGCCTCGATTTCCTCTCCATCGTTTGGGAGGAAGGAGGCGCACTTCGCACCCGTCTCTTCACGCCAAATCATTCACCACTCTCCCCCGCCTGGACCACCAACAGCGTCGTCGCCGAATGGGCCGAAGCCGTCCGCA
>JAYSTZ010000763.1:0-5956 GCA_043719365.1 Verrucomicrobiaceae bacterium
GGAGAAATGGCTCACACGCTATCGCGCCGCGCTGAAAGAACTGCCGACCGGATGGCATCAGCTCTACCTTTCAGCGATTCCGTTTCGTCGGAGCGCGCCTTTTTCCACGACGCTGTGGCGCATCGCCTCGGCGTATCAGACGACGGCTATTCTTTACTCGAAGCAGGGAATAGAAATCGCGCTGCAATGCCTGCACCGCTCTCGCTCGGAGATTGATCTCATGGACTGGTATCGAAACCGCCGCACGATCCCCGCAAAACGCTGGTTTTTCGCCGAGTGGGACGGCTGGTGCGGGATGCCTCTTCGCGAATATCTCGGCGAAGTGTGGGATGCCGACGTATCCGTATCATCCATCCGTTGGCCGAACCGTGAGCCCGAGTGGTTTTGGTTCCGCCAAATCCAGCGTCTGCCGGAAAAATACCGGCCCTTCGCATGTGGAATGGTGCCGACGTGTTTCACCTGTGTGTCGGACCGTGCAATGCAAGCGCTGAGCGAACGACTGACCGAAGAAATGATGGGCCACATCATCTATGAAATCCGAATCCCCACACTCATCCACGCCGCCGGAATGCCGCCGGTCGTGAACCCGCGCGCAGGTTGGAACGTCGGTTGGAACTGCATCTTTTTCCGGAGGCGCTCGCATGGGTGAACGGATGTCTCGGTATGCACGCCACACTTTATAGCCGCGCTGGGCTTCTCCGAGCCTATGAGCATTTCACTTTTTGGCACCGCGAGACGATTGACCAAGCGTTCGCAGGGCTTCAGCGCGAAGAGCACAATTGGTCTGCTCCTGCCCGATGGATCGTCGGGATAGCACCAGAAGCGAGTCAGTTTGCGAGCGGAGATTCGCCTCCTATTTTAACATGACAGATACCCTTCCGAATTTTTGCAGCCCACTATTCGACAAGCCGCAGAGTGCGCCCGCGGAGTTCCGCCGTCGATCTGTAGCGGATTATGTTCCATGGAAGTCGGAAAGAAGGCGCGGAGTAGCTACCCGAGGATTCCGCGCAGAATGAGCCAGAGCTTCGTCAGTTTTCCGAGTGAGTATCGACGGTCGAAAACCTGCCAGCGGTCTCGGGACATTTTTTCGAGCAGGCGGCTATAGACGGCGCGCATGATCTCGGCGGCGACGAGCGCTTTTTTGTCGCTCGCGGGCAGGAGGCTTTGCGCCTCGCGATAATACGCGCGAGCTCGTTCTGCCTGAAAGTCCATGAGCGCGAGAAAGCCTTCGGTGCGGCGTCCGGCGGCAAGATCCTCGCGGGAAACTCCGAAGCGGGCGAGGTCTTCTTCGGGGAGATAGATGCGGCCTTCATTGGCGAGGTCGCCGCCGACATCGCGGAGGATGTTGGTGAGTTGGAGCGCGAGCCCGAGACTGAGCGCGTAGGCTCTTGCGCGCGGGTCGCGTGCTCCGAAGATGCCGATGCTTACAAGCCCCACGACGCTGGCGACGCGGTGGCAGTAGAGCTTCAATCCTTCCCAAGTGCCGTAACGCGCGCCCTCCAAATCCATCTCCATTCCTGCGATGATCTCGCGGAAATCGGCGACGGAGAGTCCGTATCGCGCGATGATTTCACGGACGGTGGGCGCGAGTGTGGGCTCTGCAGGCTGCGGGGATTCGAGGGCGGCCTTCCACAAATCGAGTCCAGCCTGACGCTCGGCTCGGGTGTGTCCGGGATCGTCGGCGATGTCGTCGATGACCCGGCAGAATGCGTAGAATACGCTGATGTCCGCACGGCGTTGCTTTGGCAGGGCGACGAATGCGAGCGCAAGATTGGAGCGGCTCGCCTTGGTGATTTGCGCGGCTTCTTTGCTCACGGCATTACGTCACAGACGATGCGTCCTCCTGCGCACTCGATGCGGCGCTCGCCGAGCATCGATGGGATTTCCGGGCCTGTGCTGACGGCGATGGCGCAGTCGAAGTCCGCAGCGGCGCGGTGGAGCAATGTGCGGAATGCGTCCATTTCGCGGCCTTGGACAATCTTGTCGGGCTCCTCGATGACGACGAGCGGCGGAAGCGAGCCCAGCGCTCTCGCGAGGCCTGCGCGGAGCTGGAGCCCCGGGCTCAATTGATTGATTTTTACCGCGCTGAATTGTGTGAGTTGGACGAATTCCATGAGCATTTCGGTGCGCGCCTGGGCGTCAATCGGGCGCATCTCGAACACTTTGAAAAGCGGCATGGCGATGTTCTCCATCACGGTGAAATCCGGGAGCAAAAAGGGGGGCGAAAAGACGTAGCCGCACGCGGTGTCGCGCAAGTCCATGATTCGCTCGCGGGAGACTTTGTTCAGGGGGATGGAGCCGAAAAAAGCATCTCCGCTATCGGGCATTTCGAGAAGGCCAAGGATGCGAAGGATGAGGTTTTTCCCGCAACCCGGTTCGCCGACAAAAAGCGTCACGGTGCCGGGTTCAAGCACGAGCGAGATGTCGTGTACCGAAGACGAAATGCCCGTCTCCATTCGCGCACAGGAGACGTGGCGCAGATCGATGACATTTTTCGTTCCAAGGCTCACGTCGCGATGGAAAGCGGGGCGGGGCGTGGAGCGCAAGCGGCGATTCTCGGTTTAAAACAGTTCGCCGTAATGGGCTCGGGCGATTTCCTCGGACCGGGCAAGAATGGTGGCACCGGTGTCGCAAACGAGCACGTCGGCGGCGAGGCGCCAGCAGGCGGCGGCTTCGAGGCTGCGAACGGCGCGTTTCACACGCGGCAGAACAGCGCTACCGCAACTGATCTCGTCGATGCCGAGCCCGATGAGCAGCGGAGTAAGCGTGATATCGCCGCCCATTTCTCCGCAGACGCCGACCCAGATATTTGCGGCGTGTGCGGCCTGCACGGTCGTACGGATCAGCCGGAGAACTGCGGGATGCGTGGGTTCGTAAAGATGTGCGATGTGCTCGTTTCCCCGGTCTGCGGCGAGCGTGTATTGGACGAGGTCGTTGGTGCCGAGGCTGAAGAAATCCACTTCCTTCGCCAGAAGGTCGGCGATGATCGCGGCGCTGGGGACTTCGATCATCATTCCGACTTTCATCTGCTCATCAAAAGGGGTGCCTTCGCTGCGAAGTTCAGCGCGGCATTCATCAAGGATGGCTTTCGCAGTTCGAAGTTCCGCCAGTCCGGAAATCATGGGGAACATGATTTTGACGCTGCCCGCGGTACTGGCCCGCAGGATCGCGCGGAGCTGCGTTTTGAAGATGTCGGTGCGCTCCAGACACACGCGAATGGCCCGCCAGCCGAGGAAAGGATTCTCTTCGACCTCGCTGTGCAGCGTGGAGTGAAGCTTGTCGCCGCCGAGATCGAGTGTGCGAATGATGACGGAGTGGGGCTGCGCGGCCGTTGCGACTTCGCAGTAGGCCATGACCTGCTCGTCTTCGGTCGGGAGTGCGTCTTGCCCGAGGTAAAGGAACTCCGTGCGAAACAAGCCTACGCCCTGCGCACCGCTGGAGCGGGCCTGAACGATGTCGCTGGGCTGTTCGATGTTTGCAGAAAGAGTGATGCGAATTCCGTCGCGGGTCGTGGACTCTGTTTCGCGCAGTTCGGTGAGCTTTTGTTCGACCTGGGCTTTAGTCTTTTGGAGCGCTCCGTATTGGAAGAGGGTGTCGTCGGTGGGGTTGACGATCAGGATTCCGCTGTAGCCATCGATGAGGACATCCGATCCATTTTCCACGCTGAGGATGGAGTGGAGGCCGACGATGGCCGGGATATTGAGCGACCGCGCCATGATGGCGGTGTGGGAGGTTTTCCCGCCGACTTCCGTGCAGAATCCTAGGACGATCTCGCGGTCAATCTGCGCGGTGTCGCTGGGCGAGAGGTTGTGCGAGAAGACGATGTGAGGCATCTTCAGGTCGGCGAGGCCGGCGGTCGTCTTACCGAGAAGGTTGCGCGTGATGCGGCGGGCGATGTCGTGGATGTCTGCTGCGCGCTCGCGGAAGTAAGGATCTTCGAGTTCCGTGAATGTTTTCGCGTAGCGCTGGGCGACGAGTTGAAATGCGTGCTCGGCATTGCAGAGGTCGCGGTGGATGGTCTTGGTGACCTCGTCAATGAGGACGCCGTCTTCCACGACCATGAGATGAGCCTCAAAGATCTCGGCATCGCTCGCGCCGAGGGATGTTTTGACCTTGTCGCGGATCTCAATGATTTGCCGCCGGGTTACGACGAGAGCGTCGTGCAATCTTGCCACTTCCCGTTCCACCTCGGATTCGAGAATGGTGCTGCGGGGCGGCAATTCTTCGTCGGGGCGATAGACGTATGCGGTTCCTCGCACGATGCCGGGGGAGACGGCGACGCCTTGGAAGCGCTGTTCACTCTTCATCGAACTTGGAGGATACCAGTTTCTCGATCGCTGCCAGAGCCTGCGAAGCGTCGGGGCCATCGCATGTGACGGAGAGGATGGAGCCGTTTCCGGATGCCAGCATCATGAGTCCCATGATGCTTTTTCCGTTCACTTGCTCCCCGTCCTTTTCGACCCACACTTCGGATTTAAACTGTCCGGCGAGCTTGACGAATTTTGAGCATGGGCGCGCGTGCATGCCGAGCTGGTTTATAATCTCGATCTGCTTCGTGACTTTCGTCTCTTCCGGTTTGTTCCAAAGTCCCATGCGGTTTTTTATAGTGTGGCTTGTTCCTGTCTAATGGTCCCGCTTTTTCTGCATCGCGGCCATGAGCCTTTCGTTAAATTCCACCGCACTGTTGTATCCAAGGCTCTTCAGCTTCTGGTCCATGGCGGCGACTTCGACGAGTCTGGCGAGGTCGCGTCCCGGCCGCACGGGGATGGTGACGTGCGGGATGTAGAACCCGAGTATCTCGTAGTATTCCTGCTCAAGCCCCGTCCTATCAATGGATTCGATCTCCTGCCAATCCTTTAATGTCACAACGAGGTCCAGCCGCTTTTCGATCCGCAGGGCGCTGACTCCGAATACTGCCGTTACATTGATCACTCCGAGCCCGCGAATCTCCATGTGGCCGCGGCCCAGCTCCGAGCAGGTGCCCATGAGCTCGCGACCCTCCATGACGCGGTAGTGGGTGATGTCGTCGGCGACGAGCGAAGAACCGCGCTCGATGAGCCCGAGGACCACTTCGCTTTTACCGATGCCGCTGCTGCCGCGGATGAGCAGGCCCATTCCCTGGATATCGACCATGCTGCCATACTCGCTCTTGCGCGGGGCGAAGTCGAACTCGAGTGCGAGAGTCGCCGCATTGATAAAACGCATGGTGACCATCGGGGTCGAAAAAACAGCGATGCCGTGGGTTCGGGCGGCGTCCACTAGGGCATCCGGCACGGCGAGTTCGCGGGCGACGATGATACACGGGATGGGGTGTTCGCAGAGGGCATTCACGCGCCCGCGGACCGCGTCAGGCGTGAGGCTGTTTAGATACGCGAGTTCTGCGGAACCGAGGACCTGCATCCGCTTGTCCGCGAAATACGAGAAAAAGCCGCATAGGGCCAGACCGGGACGATTGATGGTGGGCTCCAGGATCGTCCGATCAAAGCCCGACCCGAGCTCCGTGAGAGGCTTTATTTGTAAGGCCTCGGAGTGACGGGTGTAAAACTCCCCTACGGTAATCGTTGGATGTTTTGCAGGCGAATTCATGCGTCGTTCTGTAAATATGGAGTCAGCCTCCGTTGCAAGACGTTCCGCTTCCGGAAAGAAGAGAGGTTGACGAATCATTCGCTCGTCTGCAATAAAGTGACCAGACCGTAACCCGGTCGATTCAACCAAATACTACAAATATGAAACTACACTTCGCAGTCGCCGCCGCACTTGCTCTCAGCTTTTCGGCCTGTGACGAAGCCAAAAAACAAGCAGAAGACAACGCAAAGGACGCCGGCAAGAAAGCCGTCGATGCCACCGCATCCGGAGCGAAAGACGCAGCAGCCAAGGCCACCGAAAAAGGCGCCGAAGCAGCGACAAAGGTCGGCGGCGCAGCCGCTGGCGACGCCGTGAAAAATGCAGCAGCCGG
>JAYSTZ010000764.1:0-2590 GCA_043719365.1 Verrucomicrobiaceae bacterium
CCACGCTCGCAGCGCAGGGGCAATATTTGCCGTTCGATCCGCCGCTCGTGGAATCCGGCGCAACCATCGGAGGGACGATCGCTGCGGGGCTGAGCGGGCCGGGGCGATTCCGCTACGGCGGGTTGCGGGATTTTATATTGGCCGTCCGCTTTCTCGACGGAAACGGGACGCAACTCCGCGGCGGCGCGAAGGTGGTGAAAAACGCGGCGGGATTCGACATCCCGAAGTTCCTCGTCGGGAGCCTAGGGAGTTTCGGCGTGCTCACGGAGGTGACGTTCAAAGTATTCCCCTGCCCGCCCGCCATGATTACCTTTGCGATTCCCTGCGCCAATGCCAGCGAGGCCGCAGCGCACATCGCGAAAGCAGCGAGCGGACGCTGGGAGTTTGATGCTTTGGATTTCGACGGCTCGCGCATCCTCGCCCGAATCCGCGGACCGCAGGCGGCGCTCGACCTCATCGGCGAGGAAATCGCACACGAATGGCCCGAAGCGCGGCAAAACGAGAACGGTGTTTGGCGCGAGATCAACGAGTGGAGGTTCGCGGCGTCTGCGGCGTGCATTGTGAAAATTCCTTCAACTTTTTATCAACTCCCGGCAATCGACTCCGTTCTTCGTGCCGCGAACTTTCGATTTCACGCAAGCGGCGGCGGCGCGTTTGTGCTCGGATATAGCGACACGATTTCTGCGGACGAAGAGCTCGCCTCCGCACTCACGACGGGCGGTTTAAATGCCCTCGTGCTCAAGGGGGAAAGCGCCCGGCGACAGATTGGGCGCGATGTTCGGACGGCAGTGGCCGATGGGGTGAAGCACGCCTTTGATCCGGAAAACCGATTCATGTGAATGCGCATGTTTTCCGAACCGTAACACGAAGAAACAGGAAAGAAGTTGCGGTGATTTGGAAATAGTGATTCAAAGCCGCCGCAAAACCTCTCACTCCACAGAATAAGAAACACTTCATGGGCGAATTTTTAAGCCGATTTCACTTTCAAGAATCGAGCCTGACATTTCAGGTTTGGGCTGCCGCAGCCGTCATCTGGCTCGCCGTGGTCGTGTGCTGCATCACCAGCATCGTTTCACAGCCCTTCAGCGCGAGACAGCGGATCGTATGGGTCGCCGTCGTGGTTTGCGTGCCGCTCTTCGGGTTGCTCGCATATCTGCCGTTTTCGATTCGCCGGGACGAACTGCCTACGGCCTTTTTGATGCGCGGGCAGAGTAAGAACCGCGACAAAAAACCGAAAAAAGGTGCCCCGACCATCACGATTGAAGGCAAATAGACTGCGCTCAGAGATTCACATGATTCAAAAATCCGCAATTCCGCTTCTGGCCGCTCTGGCATTTAACGCCCAAGGAGCTGTGCCTCTCGATTCCTCGACTCCCGACCAGCCGAATCCGCCGCTCCCTACCGATGAGGCCATCCGCATTCCCCGGAACGCATATGGCGAAGCGCCCACGGCGGACCTTCCCTACCACGACCTTTTCAGAAATACGAATACCCCATACGCCGTCGGCACGAGCGACTCCAGACTCACTCCGAGTTTCCGCCCGGCTGACACCGTCAGACTGCGGGGAAATCTTGATTTGCCGGATTTCCGCGGGCGCTTCCCCCTGCTCCAGCGAGGATTTGCGCCGGAAGACGCGGATCTGAAAATCGGGCCTCTATACTTCAAGCTTCGACAAATCTCGGCTGGCGTCCTTTGGTCCGACAACATCCGTCACAGTAATCAGAATCGCGAATCCGATACCCGAGGAATCGCGAGCATCGGAGGACAGGTCATCTGGCAAATCACCGAAGCCTCCCGCCTTGCAGCATCCGGAAACTTCGTCTGGCTGCCATTCGATGACCGCGCAGGTCTCACAGGCTTCTCGATTCGTGCGCCTCTCTCGTTTGGCCTGGCCTCCGCGCCAAATGCGCAAGTGCAGGCATCATGGGAGCCGACATTCTTTGGGATTCCGTGGGTATTTGCCGATGAATTTCGCACAGGAGTCGGGCGCTACACGACTGGAGTTCATGACAGTTTCGAGGTTTTCGAGGGTTTCCACCTCAACAATGACCCTGGCAACACCGACACGAGCCTTTACGCATTCCGGAGCAATCGCGACCGCAACACCGGCAGCTTCCGATTTGAAGACAATAACGGCAGCAACGAAATCCTGTTTTTCAGCAACGAAGTCAGTGCCGCAACGAGGGCCAAGGTCCCCGGCGACTTCAACTTCCGATTCCGCGCCGCGCACGAAAATCTGTGGTATCCGGACAACGAAAACCTCGGGCTACCCTCGGAGCGAAATACCGTCTTCGCCGGGCTCGACTCGTATCGGGAATCACTGCGTTTCAAGCCGTATCTGCACTATCAGCTCAATCACCGCCCGGACCCGGATCGGCTTTATCAGAGCGTCCGGCTCGGTGTCCGCGGCCCCGTCACCGACTTGATCAGTTTCGACGGAAATTTCGGCCACCTGTGGGAAAACCATACCGGTCGAGAGAGCTTCCTCTGGCACGCCAGACTGGAGCACATCATCAATCCCCGCACCCGCCACGCCCTCGAATGGTCGAAGAACCTCTTTGAACTGTCGGATGAAGTCAGCCAGCAAGT
>JAYSTZ010000765.1:0-15686 GCA_043719365.1 Verrucomicrobiaceae bacterium
GGTGGATTTCATCGTAGCGGCGGGCGTTGGAGTCGAGTTTAACGACAACATCACCCTCTCGAATTCAAACGAACTCAGCGACATCATCATCCGCCCCGAAATCAATATCGAAGGTGTGATGCGCATCTCGGAGTTGAACACCCTCCGTTTCGGCCTCGGAATCGGATACGCAAAATACCTCAACAATTCCGAGTTCGATTCAGAATCGGTCATTCTTTCCCCTACCTCGTCCCTCGTCTGGACGGCAAAATCGGGCAGCCTGACTTTCACCGTCCGCGAACGCATCGCATACCAGGAAGACCCATTTGATCTCCCTGTGCTGAGCAATGTTGCCAACTACAAGCGATGGGAAAACCAGGCGGGAATTGAAGTTGATTGGGAAGCCACCGAGTACGCACGGGTGGCGGTCGGGTTTGACCGTTTCGACCTATGGGCCAAGGATGACGCGTTCGCGAGTCAGGATCGGACCATCAATACTGTATTTGTCCGCCCAAGCGTGGACATCAACCCCAACTGGACCGCCGGCCTCAATGCATCGTTGAGCTGGCTGGACTACGACAAAGACATTCAAGCCGACGGAACCACTCTCCTAGTGGGGCCATTTGTTCAGTGGAAAGTGTCAGACGCTACGGACGTTTACGCGGAAGTCGGCTGGCAGAAATCGAGCTTCGACGGGGGAACTCGGCAACTCGTCGGAACCGACGCCACTGGGTTCACATTCGGACCGCGGGATACAGAAGACTCTCAACAGATTTACTACAAATTGCAGGTCACAAACCGCCCGAGCGAGAACTTCCGTCACACGCTTACCGCGTCGCGCACGGCAGAGAGCGGCTTGGGATCGAATTTCTATGATCTCTACCACTTCGAGTATTCAGCCGACTGGCTCTTCCAGGAAAAGACATCCATTACGCCTACAGCTTTTTACGAATACTACGAAACATCGGGAACCTCGTCCGAGCAGGCCAGTCGTCTCGGACTTGCGCTGGGAATTCACCACACTTACTCAAATTCTCTCACACTTGGGCTCGATTATCGCTTTCTCATGAAGAACTCCAACGTCCAAGGTTCTGACTACAAACAGAATCTTGTGCTGCTGAGTCTTTATTACAAATTTTAAACAAGCGATGACCTATGCGTAAATTACCGACCCGGCTTCTGCGAAGCCTCTTGATATTGACGGCCAGCACGAGCCTTTTAAACGCACAGGTCACTTTCGGAAGAAAAACGGAACGCCCCGCCGCTGCAACGGAGTCATCCTCCACGGCGCTGGAAAGTCCGGCACCACCGGCGGCCAGCATGGCTCCGCGGGGAGGCGTTATATCTTCGAACTCGCCGCTTCAACCGGGGGCGGAAGTTTCGTTTTCGATTTTGGAAGAGAACGAGCCCCCAATGCGCGTCATCATTGCCGATACAGGAGACTTGGAACTGCCTTACGGACTGGGCCGCGTCCCCGTCAACGGAATGTCTCCTGCAACCGCGGAAGGAGCCGTAAAACGCCATTTGGAAAGTCGTTACTACAAGCCGGGGAAAGGCTCGGTTCGGATCGGATTGAACTTGATTCCGGCGAGCGCACAAAAGCGCTCGAAAGTGTTGATTTCCGGGAAAGTGAGTCGCCCGGGCTCAAGCGAATTCTACCCAAACGACCCGAAATTCCTCTCGGAAGCGATCAACGAAGCAGGAACGACCATCTACTCCGATTTGGAGAAGGTGAAAGTAATTCGAGGCAGTCAGGAGAAAGAATATAACGTGAAGGACATGCTCGAAAAGGGAAAGACGGAAAACGACTTCAAGCTGAAGGACGGAGACCGGATTGTCGTCCCGACGAAGCGCTTCATCTGGTAGCACCTTAACGGAGTAAATAATGGATACACCCGCTTATCCCACTTCCGCCGGAGGCGAGCTCGGCTCAAAACTCGGCATCCGATTCTATCGGTATCGCGCTGTTTTAAAACGCTACTGGTGGATTCTTGCTCTGACGATTGGGGTCGGGTTGCTCTATGAAGCTTATTCCGTTTGGACCAAGCCAACGCGCTACGTTTCTCTTGGAAAGTTGAGCGTCTCATTCACCGGTAACGATGAGAACCAAAACGCCCTAGCCAATAGCTCAAGCTGGTGGGGTCACACAATTTCCGAGCTGAAAGGGATCCAGGTTCGTGACCGCGTGAGGACTGAAGTCTCCGTGCATCACCCGGAATGGGTGGATGAACTCGATTATACCGACATCGATGCCGCGAACGAAGTGACCACCTACTTTTTTGTAATTACGGGCAAAGGCCGGAACCCGGATTTCACCCAGTATTACGTCGATACAGTGATGAAGGAATTCCTCACCAAGCGGGATGAGGACTGGACCGTGCAACTCTCAAAGCAGATGGGTTCCTACATCAAGCGCTACGACGACGAACAGAAGGCGCTCGAGACGGCCAGCCGTGATCTCACCAACTACCTCGACGAAATCAAAGTTCCGCTCCCGGAAGATTGGGAAAAGCAGTTGGCAGATCAGACAAATAAGATCGACGACAACATCAACAGGCTGGAGAGCAAACTCAACCTGTACAAGTCCATGTCGAACCGCGAGATTCTAAACTCGCAGTCCGGCAACGGGGGGGAAACCACGACGACTACCGGGAACAGCCTTCTCATCCTGAATCAATTGCGGGCTAAGAAAATGGCGGAGTTTGCCAAGAAAAAGGAGATCTGGACACCGGCACATCCGAAATACATCGCCTTCGTTGACGAACTGGAACTGCTCGATGCGGAAATCAAGGAACTGACCCACACCGCCCAAGAAGGCCGCGACGCTACAATCAAGCTCGTCGAGTTCGAGCTCGATCAAGCCCGAAAAAAGCAAATCGCAATCACCGAAGAATCGGTCAAATGGGGTGCGGTAATGCTCAAATACCGCAAGCTAAAAGCATACGTCGCTTCCTGTGCGGAAAAAGCCACTGCGACCGACCAACTTATTGCCAAACTAAAGACTGAGCAAGGCAAGAGCATGGAGAACATTTTCATCCACCATCAAGCGCTCCCTCCCTTGGAAGAGCAGAGGGGCGTGGTCCGTCACCTTTTGATGGGGACCATCGGGGGATTGCTACTCGGCTTGGGTATCCTGTTCCTGCTGGATCGGGCGGACGACCGCCTCGCATCATCCAGCGAAATGATCGAGCAATTTGCCGAGCCGATTCTCGGTCAAATTCCGGATGTGGCGGACACACGCACGGAAGCAGGCCTTCCACTTCTTCAAGAAGAGGACGACCGTTACATGTTCGCGGAAGCATTCCGGAGCCTGCGCTCTTCGCTCATCTTCATGCCCAATCAAACGGAACTGAAGACGCTCATAGTAACGAGTGCCATTCCCAACGAAGGGAAATCGACAGTGGCGAGCAACCTTGCTCTCACCATGGCCGCCGCCGGAGCCAGGGTGCTCCTCGTAGATGCCGATCTTCGCCGAGGCGACATCGCCGCCCTTTTCGACATTGACGGGCGTCAGGGGCTTTCGAACATTTTGCGCGGTGAAGTCACGTGGCAAAGCTCCGTTCAAGAAGTGCGAGCCGGAAAACTGAGCGTCATTCCGCGCGGGCCGGTCACGAATCAATCCGGCGAGTTGCTGCTCCGTCCGATTGTCCAAAAATTGCTCGACGAGTGGAAAACGAAATTCGACCTCGTCATTTTCAACACCGCTCCAATTCTGGCGACGGACGACACTCCGACACTTGCGCCAAATTTCGATGGAACATTGATGGTGATTCGCGCGTCGTTCACGTCCGCACGCCTCACCCGTAATGCTCTGAACGCGTTGTATCAGCGACAGGTTAACGTTTTGGGACTCATCATGAACTGCGTCGATACGGACCTCCCAGACTACTATTATTACCGGTATCCGAAATACTACGCGGCGTAAGAGAATCAACCCGCATTCCCCCTTAAAACGCAATTGGTTCGACTTTCTACGTGACCTGACGACGAAATGGGGTTTCCTAGGACAAACCATCGTCCGATTTTTCCAACACAAAGAAACGCATGAATAAAAGCTCCCGCATCATCCTAGCATCACTTGCAGCAACGCTCTTGGTCGCTCCATTCGTCACCGGTGCGCCAGAACCTGACTACCGCAAGGTCACTCAGAATGTCGGGCAACTTCTGGAGTCGGCGCACTTCAGCAAACGGCATCTCGATGACGCGGTCTCCAAGCAGTTCTTGAAGAACTATCTCGAACGGCTCGATTACAACCACTTGTTCTTCACACAAAAAGATGTGGACAATTTCTCGGCAAAGTTCGCGACCTCGCTGGACGACGATATCGGCGCGGGCAACACAAAGCCGGCGATCGAAATATTCGATCTTTTCAAAAAGCGTGTGGAAGACCGCGTTGCGAAAGCGACCGAGTTGCTCAAGGAAAAATACGATTTCGCCAGCACCCGCACCGTCGAACTTCGGCGCGACAAAGCGCCGTGGCCCAAGGATGCCGCGGACGCTGACCGCATTTGGAAGGATCGCATCGAGGGCGAAATGCTCGACCGGACGCTCACAAAAGACAGCGTTGATGCGCCGGTGAAAGTCATCACGAAACGCTACGACCAACTATTGCGAAATCTCCACGAGCAAACCGAGGAAGAGATCGTCTCGACTTTTCTCACCATTCTTGCGGAGACGTACGATCCGCATTCGGAATACATGAGCCGCTCGCAGCTCGACAGCTTTAACATCAACATGCGCCTCTCGCTGGTGGGAATCGGCGCAGTGCTCGCTTCCGATGAGGGCTACGCGAAGATTCGCGAACTCGTCGTGGGTGGACCTGCGTTCAAGGACGGACGTCTGAAAGTGGGCGACCGTGTCAGCGCAGTGGCTCAGGGCGATTCGGAGTTCATCGAAACAGTGGACATGCGACTGGACAAAGTGGTGGAAATGATTCGCGGCAAGAAGGACACCATCGTTCGCCTGAAGGTGATTCCCGCAAATTCCACCGACCCGTCGGAACGCAAGCTCATCGAAATCAAGCGCAGCGAGGTCAAGCTCACCGAGCAGGAAGCAAAAGCGGAAATCGTCGAGCGTCCAATGCCGGACGGATCGGTTCAGCGCATCGGATGGATTGTGTTGCCGTCGTTTTACGCGGACATGGAACGCAGTCGCAAAGCAGATGCGAAGAGCACCACTAAAGATGTGCTTATCCTTCTCGAACGCTTGAAAAAGGAGAAGATCGACGGCTTGGTGATGGACCTGCGTCGGAACGGGGGCGGTTCGCTCGAAGAGGCTGTGAATCTCACGGGCCTGTTCATCAAGAGCGGATATGTCGTCGTGGCGCGGGGCACGGACGGACGCTCTTCAAATTTGCGCGATACGGATCCTTCGATTGCTTATGACGGGCCGATGGTCGTTCTGGCGAACAAACTGAGTGCGTCGGCCAGCGAGATTTTCGCCGCAGCGCTCCAAGACTACAACAGGGCCGTGATCGTCGGTGACAGCTCCACTTTCGGCAAGGGCACTGTGCAGACCATGGTGGATATTGGGAACATCATCCCTATGAGCACCGGCGCGGGCGCACTGAAACTCACCATCCAGAAGTTCTACCGCATCTCCGGAGGTAGCACGCAACTCCGTGGAGTCATCAGCGACATCAAGCTCCCGTCATTGTGGGACCAATCCGACATCGGCGAGTCCGCCTTGAAGGGACCGCTGGGCTACGATACCATCGATGCTGTATCTTACGATAAGGTCGAAAAACCGCTGTTCATTGCGGAACTAAAGCAAAAGTCTGCCGCGCGCGTCACCGCCGATCAGGAGTTCAAGTGGATCATGGAAGACGCGGAACGCATCAAAAAGCGAGTCGCAGAAAACAAAATCTCACTCAGTGAGAAAGCTCGCAAATCCGAGGCCGACGAAGAAAAAGCACGGAAAGAAGCAAGAAAAACTGAACGCGCCAGCCTCAAAGCACCGGGCGAAAAAGTGTATTCTGTTACGCTGGCAAATGCTGGAAACCCTGAGCTTGCGCCAAAAGTAGAAAAGCCGAAAAAAGAAGAACCTTCGGACAAGATCGCTCCGAAGGCAGACCCCGACGAGGACGGCGAAGACGACGCGGAAGCGCCGGCTCAAGTGGACCCGATCCGGCGGGAGACCATCAAAATTGTTGCCGACATGATCCAGTTCAATCGGAATCCCCCTGCGGTGAGGGCTGAGGAGAAAACCGCAGCGAAGAAGTAGGCGCGCTGCGTCGCTATAACAGGCCGCCCTGGCGGCGCTCGGGGATCGGTTACCGCAACCGTTGCGACCCGGTCTTCCGGGCCGGTTCGCCATTGGGCGACAGGCCGGCCAGAGTCTCTGCGACCACGAGATTCTCCCGGAACTGCGGGAGCATTTGAAAGACACACTCGCGAATCGACGAATCGCCCGACTTTTCGGAGAGTTCATAGAAGGTAACGGCAATTGAGTTGGTGTCGATGAGGGCTTTGAGGATCGCCTGTTCGAGTTCCGGGCCGGTGAGCTTGGAAAACTGAACCGTATATTTTTTCTGCTCGGAAGACTCCCCCGAGGCCACCCGCACTTTCCGCATTTCGGCGAGGCTTTGGATCACGGCGCTCTGAACCGCTCCCGATTTACCGATGCCTTTCCCAAACTCGCTCAATCCCACATTGCTCGTTTTCTCAGCCTGAGTGGCGAGGAAATTGAGCGTCTTGCCGTGCTCGACCGCCTGGGCGATGAAGAGCATATCGCGGCCGTTGAGATCGGAATTCAGCAGCGCGGGCTTTTTCTTTGCGGGCGCAGGCGGTTGACCGGGGACGACTGAATCGGCGCACAAGGCAATCGCCGGAAGAAGAATCAGGATCAATGGTCGTTTCATTTTAGAAAGTGAACGAGACGGTGAGCAGTGCGTTCCACAAAAAGTCATCCACTTTGCCCTCGCGATTCTTTGCACCGAAGCCTTCGACGAGGTCGGTACTCCTACGGTAAATATCTTTGTAGCCCTCGTCCGGAATTAAAATCCCGACGCCCGCACCGATGATGATATTCTCAGTGAGCAATGGGCGATACTTCACGCCGGCGCTTACATCCCACCCGAGTTTATCGCTCACTTTGTTTGTGTGAAGAGCACGCTCGATAGGCGCGGTTTCATCGAACCATACGTAGTTCGCATTAAAGAACGCGCGCAGCTTCGGCGTGACATCCGCATCAAGTCCGAACCCGACAATCTTCACCCCCGGATTTACAAAGTTCGACTGCCCCTCCGTCTTGCTGCTCCGAAGGCTCGGCAGTAGGCTGTCGGGATTCTTCAAATTGACCGCCGTCCCAGCGAGATTCAGTCCCTCGTGGACATAGTAACTGAACGGACCGCCCACAAAAAACGGAGCATCCACAATGCTGTCGAAGCCCTCGCCGCGATCATCGGTCGGGTCGCTGTCGCCGCTTGCATAAAAACCGCTCAGTTTAAATCGCAGCCAGTCGCGATCATAGCTCAGTTCCAGCGCTCCCATCTGCGAGTTCACCTCAATGCGACGGCCCGCCAGACCGTTGAACTCATCCTCGCCGAGTGCCCAGTAAAAAGCGTGCGTGATGTTCCAGCGACCGATGTGGCCGTCGCCAGCCCAGCCGAGATACACCGTGCGTACGTCATGCTCGGGTGCCGCCCCGAAGTCACCCAATGGCGCGGGACGAACGAGAAAGTCGTTCTTATCGTAGTGCCGCTGACCATCGTCAAAGTTGAAGTGAACCGACGCCTGGCCGGTGTATCCTTTCCACAAAAGATCCTGCCGATAAAGGCTCGCGATGATCACCTGCTGGTCGCGTGAGTCGAACATGTTCAGCCCGCTGTAAGTGTCCTTCTCGCGGAGGTTGAAATAGGCGAGGTTGTATTGCCACTGGTTGTTGTCCCAGTTTCCAAAAAGCCGTACACCAAGGTTTGTATCGTTGAAAATAAACCCTCGGAAATCCGAGACGAACGGCTGTATTCCCACGCGCGAAGTCCAGAAATCGTAGTTCTCGCTCAGGTCACCTAGATGATACTCAAAAAAGAGTTCCTGAATTCCGAGGAAGTCCCGGTGCCGGTATGTGTTTCGAGTGCGCGCCTTATCCTTCTCGTGGTCGGGGTTGTTCTTGATCTTCGTCCCCGGCTTTACTTCGTTGGTCTGCGAATCCACTTTCGTCAGCTTGCTCGACGCACCCAGTGGTTGAAGTTGAGGGGCGATGTAATTGAAAAGATCGCCGGGCGTCGAAACGACCGAAAGCGGTTTCACACCCCGGCTCGTATCATTCTTCGAAATAGCCCCGATCTTCGTGGGTTTCGGCTCCTTCCCGCTGGCTTGATTCACGCCACGAGGATCGGGGTCGAGCAGGTTCTGCTCCTTCACCCAAATCCAGTTATCGTTCTTCACCAATTGAAAGCGGATGAGCCATTCCACAGGCTTGAACGCCGTCTCGCCTTTGAACATCTCCATCGTAATCGAGCGGTCCGTCGAGATGATCCTTTGATCCCCGCGCCCGAAAAACTCCGAGCTATTCGGAGTCGCTGCGCTCACGCCCGAGGGCACCGGAAGTCGGCGACCCTCAAAAACCGAAAACGATTTGATCGTCACATTTGCAAAAATATCCTGCCCGATAATGGGTGCGTCGCCCTTGAGTTTTGATTGCTCGTAAGGATGCCAGAGCTTGAGCGTCTCCCGACCATCGCCGTAGGGAACCTCGTGCCTTGGATCAAGGTACCGCTGCCATTTTGGAAAAGGAATCGCCCATCGGTTCGTAAGCGACTGCGAGTGCGGCAGGAGCCCAAGCCCCTCCTGTCCCATCGGGTATTCGCGATAATGGAAAATCCCAGATTGCTGGCTCTGTGAACGCACGCCTCGACGCGGCAACCGCACATCACCCGGTTGCTCTAGGTCAATGCGCGGGAGATAAAGAAAATCGTCCCCAAAGAGCGACGGTCGCTCGGTGAGTTCCGGCGCAGCGGCGAAAGGATTTCCCGATTGCGGGAGCCCGATATCAAAAGGCGTTCCGCCGATATCCTTCGGCACTGGAGGCGGGTTTGCGGGCATCTTTGCGATCGGCCGGAGCTTCGGCATCACCTTCGCCGCCGGAGTCGCCACACCGCCCGGGTCCGGGTTAAACTGCAGCGGCGTGCGGGGCGGATTTATCTGCCTCGGCGTGTATTTCTCGGCTGGCGCGCCGATGTCCGCGTGACGATTGGCAGCGTACACCTTGCCACTCGGAATCGCGACCGCAGCCGCCATGAGCGGCAGGATGGAGCGAATCAGAATTTGCGTGGGCCGAGTCTGCATAGCGACAGCTTATAATGAAGATCCACGCACTTGGGCAAGCGCGCGCCTCAACGCATCGCATTTAGTCAGCCGTGGGAGGCGCAACAGTCGAATTCGTCAAAACGAGACGCTCGACATGCCAATCGAAGTAAAGAGCGTTGCGATGGCTGACGTGCACAGCCTTTTCCGGCAGGCGCTGCACCCAAGGCTTGGCCTTATCCACGCCGAGAATTCGTGCGAGCATCTGGTCCGCTTCCGTAAGCGCCCAGAATTTTGAAGGGTCCGCCGCTTCGTCTTTCTCGCTCACCTGAAAACGCACAGTCCGGATATCTTCCACCTTGAGCGGAGGCTTTCCCTTCGGCCCCAAATCTCCCCAAAGTGATTGCTCAAACGGAGCAACAGGATCGACGTTCACTAGAAAAACTGCGGCGTCCGTAGCGCGTTGAGCCTTCACCCAGCCGGGGAAAATAAAGATCTGCCGCGCTCCACCGGCCTGGTCCAGATAACGGGCAATGTACTTCAACATCTGGTCATCGCGCGGAGGATTTCCGGCACTGTCCACAGGATGCTGCTCCATCGACAAAGGCCCGGGCAAACGGCCATCGTTGTCCGACGCGTATGATGCGATTGCCTTGCCGATGAGCTGCATGTTGCGCACGCACGCCGCAGAACGCCCGCCTTCTCTTGCTCGAAGCGCAAACGGCACGAGGAGCGCCAGAAACATCGCAATGATGCCAAGGACAACAACGATCTCAAGAAGCGTAAAAGCGCGGCGCGCGGAGAAGGGTTTCATAAAAAACGGGACGGCAATGAAGCACTCATCTCCTTCGGGGGGAAGCGCGGACTTTTGTAGAAAAATTCTGCTGGCATCGAAAAAGGAATCTGCTTTTATCCTGTGCCCGCAGGCGTTCAACGAATGCAGGAAACGCGCGTTTAGCTCAGTGGTAGAGCACTCGCCTCACACGCGAGGAGTCGTAGGTTCAAACCCTACAACGCGCACCACCCTCAATCTCCGCCTACATCTGCGGGATTACGCCGAACCTCCCGCGACAAGACAGCCGGAACCTTCGCCGCCGGGCTTCAAATCCGCGTCGTCATCCGTAAACACTCAGCTCCCGCTCGGGATAGCTCTCGTAAACGTGTTCAAAAAGCGCCGCGCATTTTTCCGTGTAAAGTTCCGGTGAATACGCGCGGGGCAGACCGGAATCGAGCGTGTCTTCGATGGCGATCTTGAGTTGCGCACGGGCGCCGGATTTCTGCCGCCAATTGATAACGAGCACCTCGTTCAGGCGTGCGAGGAGTTCCCGAGCGACTTTCTTCACTTCGCCCCGCTCGTCATCACTCAGTTCCGGAGCGGGGCGGGTGAGGATGTCGAAGATGACCAGCTCCTCCTCGGTCATGTTCTCGCGGACGTGGCGCTGCTGTTCGTCGGTGAGCGAATGGGTGAGGGCGAGCAGTTGTTGGAAGACCTCTTCGATGTTCCGGCTGCCGTTGTTGTAGCTCTCGATGAGTTCCTCGAACTTCGTCTGGAAGTCCGCACGCGTCTTGTTCAGCCGGATGAGTTTGTTGAGTTGCGCCTGGATGACGGCTTTTAGCACTTCGAGGTCGGTGTTCTTTTTCTTCGATTCTTTGAACCGCTTTGCCAGCGCCTCAAAGTTAATTTTCGACAGGTCGAGCGGCGGAGGCCCTCCTTCGCGCATCGTGACTCCAGTGATTGACTCATCCAGCAATTGCCCGATGTCGCCCATCACGGCGGAGATCTCCACCGGGTCGGGATTCAGCTTTTCCCGGATAGCCTCGGCGATGGACGAGAGACAGGCCACCCGCCCGGAAAACTCCATCGCCGCGGGGTCCGGCTTCACGGCTTTGTATAGAGTGGTCACGAGCCGCTCGTGGGCGAAGAACTCCCTGCGGAGCGGGTCCGGGGAAATGAGCGCGTCCACTGCATCGCTCACAAGTTGCAGGCGGTCAAAGCTCGCCACGTTCAGCGATTCGATACCGGCGAGACTCACGCCGCGCTTGGCGCAAAAGGCCGCAGCATCCTCCACCGATTTGCGTAGCGCCTTCACGAGTTCTTCCTTCGCCTTCACGGGATTCGCCCCGCCCCGTCCCGCGCCATAGATGGCGAGCGCCTTTTCGAGCGACACGAACACGTTGGCATAGTCCACGATCATCCCGCTGTGCTTGCCGGGGAAGACGCGGTTGGCCCGCGCGATGGTCTGCATCAGCGTGTGATTCCGCATCGGCTTGTCGAGATACACCGTCGAGCAGCTCGGCGCATCAAAGCCGGTCAGCCACATCGCGCAGACGAAAACCAGCCGCAGCGGGTCCGTGGTGTCTTTGAACTTCTCGTCCAGCGACTCGTCGTTCATCCGCTTCCGGTGCGGCTCGATGTCGAGGCCGAGCTTCTTCGTGTTCGGTATCTCATTTTGCGCCGCAGAGACGATCACGGCCATGTCCGTCGTCGTCAGCACATCCAGCCTTGCCCGCAGTTCCGCCACCGCCGCCGCATCGCCTTCGCTGCCGTAGCGGGTCAGCCGCGCCAACTCCTTCTCCGCCTTTGTCCGCTCCGCCGCCCAGTGCTTCCGCACCTTGTCGTGCATCTTGAGCGCCGTGGCCTTGTCGATGGACACCACCATCGCCTTGCCCACGAAGCCGCGCCCGAGAAAATGCCGCACGATGTCCTGCGCCACCGTCTCCAGCCGGTCGTCGCGGGTGAGGATGTGGTATTGCCGGCTCAACTCGCGTTCGAGCTTCGCTTCCTGTTCGGGATCAAGTTCCGCCGCCTCGATGAGATTGTAGATGTCCTCGTTCAGGTCCGGGTTCACGAGCTGCAACTCCGGCGTGCGGTTCTCGTAGAAAAGCGGTACGGTCGCGCCGTCCTCCACGGATTGCTGGAAGTCGTAGATGGAAACGTAATCGCCGAATACGTCTTTAGTGCGTTCCTCGCCCGCGATCAGCGGCGTGCCGGTGAATGCGAGGAACAGTGCCTTGGGCAAGGCCGCGCGCATGTTCAAAGCCAACGTGTCGTATTGGCTGCGGTGCGCCTCGTCCGTGAGCACGATCACATCGGACCGGTCGCACAGCAGCTCCGGCGTCTGGAATTTATGGATGAGCGTGAAGACGTAGCGTTGATTTCCCCGCAGCAGCTCCCGCAAATGCGCGCCGCTCTCCGCGTGCGATTGCGTCGCGTCTGATACCGCCCCGCACGCCGCAAAAGTTTTAGCGATCTGGACGTCCAGCTCCACGCGGTCCGTCACCACCACGAACGTCCAGTTGCCCGCCACCTTGCGCAGCACCTTCTGCGCGAAGAACACCATCGAGAAACTCTTCCCGCTGCCCTGCGTCTGCCAGAATACACCGCCGCGACCGTGCCCCAGCTTGCGCGCGGCCAGCATTGAGGCCACGGCGTTGTTCACGCCGAGGAACTGATGATTCTGCCCGAGGATTTTCACCAGCCCCGCCTTGTGCTCGGAAAAAAGCGTGAAGTTCTCCACCAAATCCAAGAGCCGCCCTTTGTCGCACGTCCCGCGCAGCATCACCTCCAGCGACACCCGGCGCGGCTCGTCCTCGCGCTCAATGCGTTTCCACTCAACCCACCGCTCCCAATCCGCCGTGAGCGAGCCGACGCGGCTGTCCGTGCCATTAGAGGCGATGAGCAGCGCGTTGAACCAAAAGAGCTGCGGGATCTCCGCCTTGTAGTGCGTCAGGTTTTCATCAAATGCCGCCCGCGCGGACACGCCGGGCTTCTTCAGTTCGATCACCACCAGCGGCAGGCCGTTCACAAACCCCACCAAATCCGGCCGGCAGGTGTAGAGCGCCCCGGTGACGCTGAACTGGCTGACCAGCAGGAACTCATTGTTCCCCGGCACCTCCCAATCCATCACCCGCAACCGCTCCGTCTTCTGCCCCCCGCGCTCACGGTCCGGCACCGATACTTTGATTCCCTCCTTCAGCAGCAGATACCCCTCGCGGTTCGCCGCCTCCAGACTCATCGCCGAGCGGTCCCGCGTCAGCTCATCCACCGCCGCCGTCACCGCATCGGGCGGCAGCGCCGGGTTCAGCCGCTCCAGCGCCGCGCGCAACCGGGAAACCAAGACCACCTCCCCCTTCGTCTCGCGCCCCAGAGTCCCGTTCGCGCCAAACGTCTCATCCGACGCCGAAACCGTCTGCCACCCAAGCTCCGCAAACAACCCGATGGCGGGCTGCTCGACGAGCTGGTCTTCGGTGTAGGCGTGTGGCATAAAGTGGACGTTTTCTACTTAAATAAAAACCTGCTCGCCTCCAACACTTTACACCTCTGCACCGTTTTCCAGTTATTTAGGCGGTCGTTTGCTTTCATGGCTTTTTCCGCAGTGGCAAGAATGCCAAAATCACCTCCCGCCGCGCTCGGATACTCCGTCCATCACGAGCGAGCAGGCCCATCTCGACTAGCGTATTCAGATCGCGCTGGACCGTCTTTGCCGTCTTGCCCGCGTAAGCCTTCGCCAGTCTTGGCGTCAGCTCTGTGATTTTCCCCACCTCCACCCAGTCGTCGCCGTCTCCCAGGTCCAGCGCCAGATGCCCCTGCCGCGTGTCGGTTGGGCTATTTTTATTCTGGAATCGCTCATGCACGAAGTTCCGCCAGACGACATCCCATTGCTGCGTCCATATCTTCTCAAGCTGCCCCCTCAGTCCATCCACCAAGCCCCGCACCGCATAGCCGATGAACGGCACAATGTCCCCGCCCGATTTACTCGCGTGGTCGAGCTGCCGGTAATACTCCCCCCGCGTCTCGTTGTAGTGATTGCTAAAAAGGTGCGCCGCTGGGGATGGCACACCAGCCGACATGAGGATGTGAAACTCCAGCAACCGCGCCGTGCGCCCATTCCCATCGCCGAATGGGTGAATCCACGCCAGATACAGATGCGCCACCACCGACCGCAGAATCGCATACACCGTATCAGCCCCCACTGCCGAGCCCTCCGGCGCTTGGAACTCCGGGCCATTGAGCCACTCACACAGCCGCTCCAGCAGATACGGACAATCCTCCGGTGGTGCCCCGCGATACACGTTGCCGACGATTACCGAGTGCGCCCGCAGTTCGCCGGGCTTCACATCCTCCTTCACCGGCAGCTTCTCCAAAACCTGCCGGTTGTAGGCGCATAAAAGCTCCTTCGATAACGGCGGCAGCGTCCCCTCCGCCAACTGCGCACTGATGCCATTGCACGCTGCGATGATATTCTCCACCTCCTGCTTCAAGTAATGCTTCGACGGCGGCACCTCCAATCGCCCCTCCACCGCCCGCAAGACCTCCGCCTCCGAAAGCGTATTGCCCTCGATAGCCGTCGTCGCCGCCGCACCCTTGGCCAGATAGAGCTGATGCAACGCCTTCGCCATAGCCGGGCGTAGTGGCACCCGAGAGATATGTTCGCATTTCGACGCCGCCTCCCCAAGCGCCAGCCAAAGAGGCACCCCCGCTTTAGTGAGGTCGCATCGGAAAGAAATCCAAGAATGTGTCCGGTCAAATGTCCGCATAAATGTCCAGTTCGATGTCCGTGTTTATGCCTGTGAATAAGAGAGTTGCGCAGAACATGCCAGAGTTTTGTCCGTAATCATGTCCACTTCCATGTCCGGCATTCTGGCCGGGTATTTCATGGAAATAGGCCATTTCACCAGCGGGTGAAACCGGGCACATTCCTGAAATGGCGGCGGCGAGGTTCATTCGGTGGGGAATCTCAACTCCACCTGCCCCGACAGCAGACGCGGCAGCAGCAGGTCGCGGGTGCGGCGGAGGTTTTGGATTTTGCGTTGGAGCGTTTGAATCTGCTCTTCCATCGAAATCGTGGCGTCTCCAAACTTCTTCAGTAGCGGCGCGGATGGAACGACGACCGTTACCTTTGCGAGCTTCTCCCGTGGCAGATGCTTGATCGTAGCACCCGTGAAAAGCGCCGCCAAATGTCCGGATTCCCCTTGGTCACGCAAGCTGTGGTAGAGATAAATGTGATTCATATTCTCTCGGCAACGAATGCGATGGATTGCTTTCTGGATCATCATTCCCGGCATTTGTTCCTTCCAAATTGCACACCGGCCTGGTTCGCCACCTTCGCACATGACGATGTCGCCGGACTTTAATCCAAACGTCTCAAGCTCATCTTGCTCAAAACGCATCTTTCGCAAATCACGCAGGTCGAATTCACCCCATCGGACGTTCACGTTTGCGAGGTATGGCAGCAAGTCGCCTCGGTTCTTCTCTTGGTCCAGCATCTTTCCGAGCCTGAACTCTGCGATTTCCTCCAATGGTCTTCGTTTCCATCCCTCTGGCAAACTATCGCCGATGCGAGTGCGTTCGTGGCCGGGGAATCGGAAGTGGACGAACCACTCGCGGTAGAGGGCGCGGGCCATCGCCTCCAAGAGCCGGATGCGCCGCTGACTGTTCTCCATCAGCTCGTCGTAGGCCGA
>JAYSTZ010000766.1:0-5953 GCA_043719365.1 Verrucomicrobiaceae bacterium
ATCGCGGCGATGGAGATGGCGTTTCGGATGCAGTTCTCGGTGCCGGAGGTTTTCGACATCAGCAAGGAAACGCAGGCGACGCGGGACCTTTACGGCGACAGTGAATTCGGGAAGGGCTGCCTGCTTTCGCGAAGGCTCATCGAGCGGGGCGTGAGGGTGGTGCAACTGTCGCTTTCCATCGACGGATACGACATCGCGTGGGACACGGGGCACGACGATATTGTGGGCGGTCATGCAAAGCTCGCGAAGGCGTGCGATCAAGGAATCGCGGCGCTCATTCATGATCTGAAAGCGCGCGGTCTTTTCGAGGATACGCTGATCGTGTGGGGCGGGGAGTTCGGTCGCGCACCGACTTCGGAGGGAGCGAAGGGGCGCGACCATAATCACTACGGCTACACGACGTGGCTCGCCGGCGGTGGCGTGAAATCGGGGTTCAGCTTTGGGGCGACGGATGAGTTTGGCTGCACGGCGGTGGAGGATCGCGTTCACGTCCACGACTTGCACGCGACTATCCTGCACCTCATGGGGCTCGACCATGAGGCGCTCACGTATCGCTACTCGGGGCGTGACTATCGCCTCACCGATGTGTCTGGTAGTGTCGTCCGCGGCGTCATCGCCTGAACCCATTACACACTCTAATTGGCCGTAGTTCGACTTTCCAAAGTCGAGTAGCAGCCTTTTCGACCAAGCAAACGCGGACATCCGCGGCATCTTCGCAATCAACGATCCCGCAGCGCTCGGTGCGCGCGCCGCGCTGGAAAAAGCAGGCAAGACAAGCGTGTTGATCATCGTTGCGATGATCGAAGCCTCCTTTGCGCACCACGGTCTGCATTGGCGCTACATCAATATGGAGGTGACGCCCGAAGGCGTCGGCGCCGCCGTGCGCGGGGAGAAGGCGATGCGGGTATGACGGCACCGAGTGAAGGTCCGATGGGAGCGTTTGCAGCAAGCATCTTCGCCCCGCCTGAAACGTATCGAGCGCCGCTGTGCGAACGTAGTCAGCGACTTTAGTCGGAGAGCCGCGACACGAAGAGTCAGCATGGAGATTCACTCAGGACACCGTTCTGCGAAGCGTTCCCTGCCTCTCTTTACTACGCGCCGCCGACTAAAGTCGCTCCTGAGTAACACATTGAAAGGTATAGAGGGCGAGCGTTTTACGAATTTACACAAATTTTCGGCGCCCCCTCAGCTTTTTTCTGCCGAACATTTTTCTGCCAAAATGGAGCCGCTCATTTTGGCATAAAAATGTTTGGCAGAAAAAAGGCTCAAAAAGTTTCCGATACCGATATTTCCTACTCCTTCCGCTCCGGTCTTTTGCTGACTACTTTCGTCATTCGTCATTTCCCGATGACTCCGCACATCGAGATGCGCGGTATCGTGAAATCCTTCCCTGGCGTGAAAGCGCTGCGGGGCGTCAGTCTGTCGCTGCGCGCTGGCGACGTGCTGGCGCGGATCGGCGAGAATGGCGCGGGCAAAAGCACGCTGATGAAAGTGCTCGGCGGCGCGCATTTGGCGGACCAAGGCGTTATCGAAATCGACGGACGCGAGACGGACTTCCGATCGCCGCAGGATTCGCGCAATGCGGGCGTTGCGGTGATTTATCAGGAGTTCAACCTCGTGCCGGGGCTGAACGCCGTGGAGAACATTTTCCTTGGGCAGGAAGTCACGAGCGGCGGACTTATCGCGCAGCGTCAGGAGCGAAAACGGGCGGCGGAATTGTTTGCCCGGCTCGGCATCGCGATGGACCTCGATACGCCATGCGGACGGCTTAACACGGCGCAGCAGCAACTCGTAGAAATCGCGAAGGCACTCGCGTTTGATGCACGCATCATCGTCATGGAGGAGCCGAGCTCCGCAAGAGCGGTTCACCCACTTACGGAATCATGTATGAGCTGTATGTCATTGCGGCGGTGATCGTAGGCGGGACAAGCATCAATGGGGGTGAAGGCAAAATGTTCGGTACGTTCATCATCGCAGTCATTCAAAACGGCATGAATCTAATGGATGTGGGCTCCAACAAACAGATGGAAGTCCTCGGTGCCGTAATTCTCGGCGCAGTGCTGCTCGATATATTCCGAAATCGGAGCTGAAGGCGCGTTTAGTCCAGATGGACTACTGCCTTGATGACGCCGGTCTCGGGTTTTACCCAGCTCGGGAAGACGGCTGTCATCTCGTCAAATGACGCGTGGTGGGTGATCCACGGAACGGTGTCTATTCGGCCATCTTCGATGAGCGAGATAATCCGTGTGAAGTCGCGGGTATGCGCGTTGCGGCTGGCCATCAGCGTCAGCTCGCGGCGATGCAGGAATGGAGCTTGTGGGAATTCGAGATTCTGCTGGGTGATGCCGACATATACGACGCGGCCTGCGAATGCAGCGAACTCCATCGCGCGGACCATCGATTTGTTGTGTCCGGTGGCATCAATGACGACATCGGCGAGCTGGCCGTTGGTGAAATCAGCGAGAGCCTTGATGTCTGATTCGTCGCCCCGAACCGGAATCGTATTTTTCACGCCCATTTTGTCGCGGACGAATGCAAGGCGGCTTTCGCTGATGTCCATCACGACGGTATCTGCGCCGGAGAGTTTCGCAAATTCGATCGCGGAAAGTCCGATGGGGCCGGCTCCGATGACCAGCACCGTTTCGCCGGATTTCGCGTTGCCGCGGTCAATCGCGTGGCAGCCGATTGCGAGGGTCTCGACGAGTGCGCATTGGTCGGCGCTGAGACGATTGGCGGGATGCAGTTTACGCGCCGGGAGAATGATGCGTTCGGTGAGTCCGCCGTCGCACATGACGCCGAGAGTCTTATTGCTTTCGCAGCAGTTCGTGAATCCGCGGCGGCATGAATAGCAGTTCCGGCAGTTGAGGTAGGGTTCCACGGAGCACAAGTCGCCGGGTTTCACGTTGGTGACGCCTTCTCCCACTGCGATTACTTCCACGCCGAGTTCGTGTCCGGGAATTCTTGGGTAGGAAAAGAACGGCATCTTGCCGAGATAGCCGCCGAGGTCCGTGCCGCAGATGCCTACGCGCCGGACGCGCATGAGCGCTTCTCCGGCGGCGGGCGCGGGCGGTTCGTCGATCTGGATGGTGCGCCACGCGAGTGGCTTTTCGAGTTGGAGAGCTTTCATGGTTTAGTTGTTTTCTGGCAGGCCTTCGAGGTGGCCGAGGTTTTTCACGGGGGCAAAAATTGCGAGCACCTCTGCGAGTAGTTCCCGGTCCAGAGGCTCCGCGGCCCATTTCGCCCAGTTGCGAATATTGGTGGGGTTGGCGCTGCCGCTCACGGTCGTGGTGATGTCCTCATTGGCGATCGAGAATTGCAGCGCGAGCTTTGCGATGTCCACGCCGCGGCTGGCGCATAGTGCAGCGGCAGCGCGGGCGGCGGCTTTCACTTCCTCGGGTTCCTTCAGCCACGCGGGCAGCGGTGCATTGGTGAGCAGTCGCGCGGAGAAAGGTCCGGCGTTCATCACGCCCACGCCCTTCGCTTTTAGATACGGGACGATCTCATCTGCGAAGCGTGTGTTTTGAAGGGTGTATTGGTTGTAGCTCAGCGCGCAATCGACGTCGGTCTGATCTAGGATGAACTTGAAAATCTTCATCGGGTAGCCGCTGAAGCCGATATACTTCACTTTTCCTGCGGCCTGCATTTTGCGAAGCGCGGGGATGGTTTCATCGACGATTTGCTGCATGGGCACGAACTCGATGTCGTGGCAAAGAACGATGTCGAGATGGTCGGTGCCGAGGCGGTGCAGACTGACATCCACGCTCTCTGCAACGCGCTTTGCGGAGAAGTCGAAGTGCGGGAGATCGTAGCGTCCGAGCTTTGTGCAAAGCGTGTAGCTGTCCCGCGGCACGCCTTTCAGCGCGATGCCGAGCAGCACTTCGCTCATGCCTCGTCCGTAGAATGGCGACGTGTCGATAAAGTTGAGCCCGCACTCCAGCGCGACATGGACGCTTTGCAGTGCCTCTTCGACTTTTACGCTGCGAAACTCTGCGCCGAGCGACGAAGCGCCGAAGCTGAGGATGGGTAGTTGAAGTCCGGTTTTTCCGAGTGGTCGTGTTTGCATAAAAGACTGCGCACTTTGCATGGATGTTTTTTAAAAGGGAATAGCGGGAGTTGTCCTCGCACATCTATTTCCAGCCTGTTTTCACGCAGCTAAACCGAGAGATGCCCTAGCGCAAGGAGCCCGTAGAAAGTATACTCCGCGTCGAGCGCATCGTCCGCCCAGTGTCCGTGAAAACCACCTTCTGCGCTCCAAAGCGTGTCGATGAAGTCGAGGCACTGCTCGCGTTGTGAATCGGTAAGCGGGCGCTCCATACATGCGAGCGCATGCAGCGCTGTGGCAGTGGATAAAAGATCGGGAATGGGCGCGCCGGGCACGGCGAGCCATCCGCCTTCGCTGTGCAATTGTGCGAGCAGCCAATCTGCAACGGTATCGTTCACCGGAACACCGAGTTGATGAAGCAATGTCACCGCCGCAGCGGTCGCCGGGACGGTGCCCCGTTTCATTCCCCGAACGTTTCCCCATGCTCCATCGGACGTTTCGAGAAACTTGAGACACTGGACCATGCGAAGCGGTTCTGGAACGTCCTCACCGACGTCCTGATACGCACCGAGTCCGACAAAACAGCCGTAAGCATGTCCCGCAATTGCTCCGCGATTTTCGTGATAGCCGCCATCCGGGGTCCGGAATTCTTCAATGCGCTGGAGGATTCCTGCGTTGTCGCCGCCGGTCGCTGCGCGGCATCGAGCGAGGGCGCCGAGGTGGATGAAATCGAGTCCTTCACCATCGCCGAAGGAGTCGAGCCATTCGGTTTGGTCGGGAACATCGGCGATGAGCGACTCAAGCCCTGCAAGGGCAAAGATGGTGTAGTAAAGATCCGCGCGTCCGCCACGATCTTGCGCGCCGCCGGCTGGCAAAAACTGCCTCAATAAAAAATCGCGAACGAGCGGTGCCGAGTCGCCGAGAATCTTGGGCGCAAGCCGGGCGACTTGCAGCATTTCAAGGCGGAGGCTACGCCGCATGGAGTGCCGCCCAAATTGTGTGGACGACGAGTGTGAGCAGGAGTCCTAAAATGCCCACGATGGTTTCCGTGACCGTCCACGTCCGCAAGGTCTGCGAGACGGTGAGACCGAGGCATTCTTTCACGACCCAGAAACCGCCGTCGTTGAGATGGGAAAGAAAGAGTGAACCGCAGCCGATTGCGACGATGAGAAGCTCAATGTTTGTGCCGGGATAGCTCGCCATCACCGGGGCGACAAGGCCCGCGGCAGTGGTGATCGCGACAGTTGCCGATCCAGTCGCTACGCGGATGAATGCACTCACGAGCCAGCCGTAGAGAAGGATGGGGAGGCTGAGATGTTTTGCGAAATGCCCCATCGACTCAGCGACGCCGGCCGTCTCCAACACTCCAGCAAACCCGCCGCCCGCTCCCACAACGAGAAGGGTCATGCCGATGGTTGCGATGCTTTCTTCGGTGAACTTCCACACTCGGGCCGGCGAGTAGCCACAGCGGATGCCGAGGGACCAGGAGCCGAAAATGACCGAGACAAGCAGGGCGATCGTCGCATTGCCGACGAAGCCCGCGATGTTGAGAACGGATTTCTGCGTCTCGGTGAATGTCGCGGGATCTCCACTGATTACTACTTTGGCTACCGTATCCACGAGCATCATGAGGATGGGCAGGAGGATGGTGAAAAGCGTGAGGCCAAAAGACGGTGGAGTGATCCCTTCGCGGCCCGCAGTCACGGGCATCGGAGGCGGTTCTGCGGAAACATATTTCACCGCACGCCTCGCGAAGATTGGGCCGGCGACGATGGCGGTGGGAATGCCAATGAGGAATCCCCACATCAGGAGCATCCCCATATTTGGTTGGAGCCCCGCATCCTTAAAGCTTTGCATCGCCGCAACCGGCCCTGGATGTGGAGGCATGAGCCCGTGCATGATCGAAAGGCA
>JAYSTZ010000767.1:0-15686 GCA_043719365.1 Verrucomicrobiaceae bacterium
CCGTGGTTCAGGGGGCCGAGACGGCCCCCCTCCGTGGGAAATCTGTGCTGCATGATGATGTGACTTATATTTTCCTGAAGCAGCTTGAAGAGGCGCAGGTGATTTTGGTGAATAAGGCGGATGAACTGGACCGGGACCGGATGGAGGCGATTACGGCGGTGGTGGCGGCGCGGTTTCCTGAGGCGGATGTGCGGGGATTTTCTGCGAAGCATGTTGGGGATATTGAGCGGTTGTGGGAGTATTTGCAGGCGACGGAATCGCGGCATCGGCCTCTTCAGGAGATTGACTACGAACGGTATGCGAAGGGGGAGGCGATGCTGGGGTGGCTGAATGCGGAGTGTCGGATGGTGGCGGAAAGTGGCACGGGCGTCCCGCCTGTGGAGGGCGTGACAGCCGGGGCGGGTGTGGCAAGTTCTGTGTCGATGGATTCGATTTCGGATGCTATCGGCGCGGAGATTTTCCGCAGGCAGACGGAGCGGGCGATGGAGATTGCGCATTTGAAAGTATCGGTGGTGGAGTCGTCATCGACTGGGGAGTGTGCACTGTCTGTGGTGCAGTGTGTGAGCAGCGGAGCGGGGCCACAGTCGGTGAGGCGGAGTGCCGCGGCGATATCATCGGGGCGCGTTCTTATCAATTTGCGGGCGCAGGGAGATGCGGCGGTGTTGGAGAAGGATGTGAGGGATTCCATCTCTGCGGTGGCGGAAGAACTGAAGGTGAAACTGGAGATCGTGCGGCTGGATTCATTCGCGCCGGGTGCGCCGAATCCGCCTTATCAACGGAGATGATGCGTGTGAGCCCGCGAAAGACGCGAAAATGCGCGAACGAAAGTAGCCCGCGACTCCGCTCGCGGTTGCTGAATCTTTGCGCAGCAACACAGTTATTTAATTTGCCGCTGCGCGGGTCGTCAATGACCTCGAGCGGAGTCGCGAGCTACCTTCTATGATCACAGTTCTCCCTACGGTTCCAGTTTCGGAGACTCTATCGGCGTATTGTTTTGGGCGGAATTTGGCGGAGCGGTTTGGCATGGCATTCTCGTTTCCGGGGCTTCGGGGGCTTTTGCACGATACAGAAGTACCGGGGCGTCGTGGGATGGGAAGCGGGCGGGTATGGCGGGGAAGCTGGCCTTTTGAGAGCCCGACTGGTCGGCGTGTTGAACGGGCTGAATTTGAAGTATCGCCGCCGGGCAAAGGACTTCGGCTAGATGGTGCGGGGTTTCAACGGTGGGAGTTTCTTGTGCGGGACCGGACGTTGAATGAGTGGGTGATGCCGACTCAGGTGATTCCGGCTCGTGGAGTGGAGGAATTTGCGATTTGTCTCTCGGCATCGAAAGAGCGGCTGGCTGATGGTAGGGTGAAACTGCCGGATGAGAAGCCCGTGGCGAGTGGATGTCTCGGGGAGGGGGAAATTCGACGGCTGACTCGAGTAGCGCGGGGTGCGAAGTTTGTGCTGATCACTGGCGAGGCGGAGCATCCGGTTTTGAAGGCGGTGGCGGACTTGAAGTTGCCGGTTTTGTTAGCTTCGGATTGGGAGCAGTTTCTGTGGATACGATCTTTTTCGCGGGTGGCGATTTCGCAGAATGCGGCGCAGTGGTGGGGTGCGTTCACGGGGCTGGCAAGGGAGATTTATTTTCCAAGGACGACGCGCGGGCCGTGGTCGGCTCCGGAGGCTCCGCTGCTGGCGCATGAGCCTTGGTGGCATGGGATCGACCTGCGGGTGCCGGGGGATGGAAGGTTTGTGTATGATTGGTGATGGCGCGGGTCGGGTGGGCGTCCCGCCCGCCGTGCTGCGCGTCTCGCGTAGCACCCGATGGAGTCTGTGGGCGTGGCTTTCGCGAGCGATGCGTCTGTCGTGCGTTCGGATCGTTCAGGCGGGACGCCCGAACCGGCGGGCAGGATGCCCACCCTACCCCGCGCACGGTTTTCTGGTTTTATGAAACTCTACGCGGTCACTATTTGTATCAACTATGCGGACTACCTTGAGTGTGTCATCGCGAACCTCGGGCATTTCGACCGGTGGATGGTGATCACGGTGCCGATGGACGGGGCAACGCATGAGCTTTGTGCGAAGCATGGAATTGAGTGCATGGACTCGACGACGCTGGAAGAGGATGGGAGCGATTTTAATCCGGTGGATAACAAGGCGCGGGTGCTGAATGAGGCGATGGATGCGCTGTTTTGGAGCAGTGAAAAGACGGATGATGAGACGTGGATGGTAGTGCTTGATGCGGATGTGTTGTTGCCTCGGCATTTTGGCGAACGAGTGCGCGGGTTGCCGCTGGAGAAAGGGTGTCTGTACGGGATGGGCGGGCGGAAGGTGTGCGAGCACTGGGAGCAGTTCGAGATGTTGAAGGAGTGCGAGCCTTGGGATACGATGGCGGAGCGCAACTCGCAGGCTATTGGTTATTTTAATCTGTTCTGCACGGACGCCCGGCCGGACCGGTATGCGATCCGCAGCGGGGAGAGTGTGTGGGAGCATGACGACTATCTTTTCACGACGAGCTTTGCGCCGGAGAAGAGGAAGATGCTGCCGTTCACTGCGATTCATTTGGGCAACTATGGGAAGAACTGGAAAGGGCGGGTGACGGGGAAATACGGGATGCGCGATGAGGGAGACCTGGGGCAGGATGAGGACTCTGAGATGCCAGAGCTGGATGACTGTCCGTTACTTTCTCAAATTGCGAATACGAGTTCGCCGCTCTCCGCAGCGGTGCTCGGCTACTACCCCGGCGGGCGGTGGATCGAATTCGGAATACTGGCAGGGAAAACGTACCTCTTGGATTTGTTCGAGATACATACGCGAAGTGAGAGCGCCTTGGTGGAATCAGACCGTGCTGTCTTGCGCCAAAAGATTGAGGAAGAGGCTGCTGGGCTCGATCTCGTGATGCTTGATTGCGCCGATAGAGCGGGACTGGTCGCGATCCCCGGCGGCACACTTGATTTGTTGTATATCCCCGGAGAGGTGTCACCAGACCTTTTGCGGGAGCTGATTCCGCTTTGGATTCCGAAACTACGCAACGGAGCGATGATCTGCGGAGATGTCTATGGGCTACCGTTTTGGGCGAACGCGACACACAGTATCGCGCTGATGTTTGGCCCACCGGATGAGGTGAAAGACGGGCGATGGGTAAAGAAGTTTGTCCCCTCACTGGCAGCGAAAAACGACGGAAACTCGGAACGTGGCGTGATTTTCAACAGCGGCGGGACCGATGGAATGGAGGCGATGCTGGTCAGCGTTTATGCGGCGCGAAAGCATTGGTCTGGGCCCATCCATATTCGCCATCACGGCACGCACGATGAGTCGATGCTCATCGCGCTCGGACGACTCGGGGCGACCGTGGAATGGGTCGCAGGCGATGCGCTTCACCCTCAACAAATGAAGTTGCGAAGCTGTCTAGGTTCGCAGTTTCGGCAGTCTCTAGTACTGGGCCGCGAGCATTTACTGACGCGAATGCCGAGTTTCCGAATCGAGCAATCATTCGGGCTCGGTGAAGCACTCGAAAGCGAGGGACCGTTTTTGATGGAATCCACCGGCACGAATGGGAGTCGCCGTTTTGCGCTGGTGTCGAGCGAGCACGCGTCTCTTTTGAACGGTGATGACTGCGATGTGATCATCTGTGGCGGAGAGCCCGCAGAGTGGAGCGAGAGAGCGTGGGAGCACTGGTGCGGAGCGGAGGCGGAGGCGACCGCTTTCCTCGCGCGGGAAATCCGGGTGGCATCCGGTGTGACCATTGTAACAATTGTAACGCCGGAGGATGCGGGGGATTTTCAGCGAAATTGGCTGACGTGGAAGTTCGGGAAAACGCCCATCATCATAGTGCTGGTGGATGTTCCGCTGGAAGGGTTTTGGATACCAGATGCGGAAGCGGTGAAAATCATCGAACTGCAAAGTGTTTCGGAAATGGGTGTCATTTTGAACCGGGTGTCAGCGGAGTGCGGAACAGAGCGCTTACTCTTCCTCCCGCCACAAGCCGCCGCTCTGCCGGGCGCGGAACTGTGGCCGGATTTGCCGCACGCTTGGAGTGCAGTTCACTTTTCGGAAGAAGCCCGGAAGGAGCCGGAGATTACGGGAAATCTGTTTGTACCAGCGTGCTGCTTTGCGCTCGTGCCGATGGCGGCGCTTGGGGAGATTGCAGCGGGCAATTCGTCAGAGCTTTCTGAGGCAATCATCGAATGGGCGATGAACGAACCGGGGAAGACTGAGTTTTCGGACCTTTCGCAAATGGGATGGAAGTTCTCGACGCACCACAATTTTCAAAATAGCGGGAAGTATCTCGATTTGGTGCCAAACGAAATCATACGCACGCGACCAGATGGGCTACTGCAACTTGCCGATGCTGTCGTGGTTATCAGTATGCCAGAGCGGGCGGACCGACAGGCGCGTATCGTGGAAATGATGGAGCGGGAGGGTATCTGGTTCCGGTTTGTGGATGGGGTGCGGGTGACGAATGATGAGATTCAGCCATTCGAGGTTTCCGAAGTGGGGCGGCAGAATTTCAAGCTGGTCGCGGGGTTTGAAAAATATCTGCGTGGGATGGTGGGGTGTCGGCGGGCGCACCTGCGGGAGCTGGAGGCGGCAAAGGCTGCGGGGCTGCGGTCGCTGCTGATCTTCGAAGACGATTGCGTGCTGAACTCGGACTGGCGAGAGAAGCTCGAAGCCGCTGTGAGGGAACTGCCGCCGGTCTGGATGCAGTTGCATCTTTCAGCGATGGATTTCCGCCCATCATCGCCGGTCTGTCAACATTTGCGCCGCCTTGCAGGAGCTTATCAGACGACTGCGATTCTTTACTCGGAGGCGGGGATTGCCGCAGCGTTGAATTGCCTGCGGCATTCTCGCTCGGAAATCGATCACTGGATGGGTAATCATCTGCACCCATTCGGGAACTCTTACGTGGTGCATCCACGCATCGCCAGCCAGCAAGGCGGGGTAAGCGATATTATGAGCTTTGACCGGGGGGTGACGGCGTGAAGGAAATCCTCTCCACGAAACAAGCTTCGATTTCATCTACGTGGATGGAAGCCATAAGGCTTGGAATGTCCTGATGGATGCGGCGTTGGCGTGGCGTCTTTTGAAACGGTGTTCGGCGACCGTATTCAAAGGGTGCTGAGTGGGTATCGGCGGGGATTTCAGAAACTTCGCGCATAGAGGGTAAGGCAGAGGGAGAACGGGGCCTCGCACTGGGAAATTTGCTTCATCGACAGCAATCTTGCGGTCTGAGCAATTCAGTGGCAAAACCCCGCCCATGACTGCGACCCTCTCTATTGATGAATCCGGACGACTCCACGAATGATCCTCTCGCTCTATCGCCTTGCCATTTTAGTCGCGGTCGCGTGGCTCTTGCGGGCGCACGCGGTTCGGGTGCGTTTTGAAGGATTTCTTCCGGTGGCCATCGAGGAAGTCCGGGCATTGCTCCCGAAAGCCACATCGCTAAAGCCCGATGCAACCGAGCGGGACGGAGCCGACGTGCTCGACGCAACGGGCGCGAAAATCGGCTACGTTCTCCAAACTGCACCGGCCTCCGACAGCGTCATCGGCTATCGCGGCTGGACAAATTCGCTCATCGTTTTCGACTCCGCACTGCACGTCATCGGCGTCCGCATCCGCGCCAGTCAGGACACCACGGAGCACGTCGGCGATGTGAAGGGCGATCCGTATTTCATGAAAACATGGAATGGTAAATCGTGGGACAAGGTCGCCGACCAGACTCCCGAGCAAGCCGGAATCGAAGGTGTGAGCGGCGCATCAATGACAAGTCTCGCCATCGCCGAGGGAATCATGCGCCGGCTCCAATCCGCCGACTCGGCCCTCGCGCGACCACCGCTCCCGTGGAGGCTCAGCGCTCGGGATATCGGTCTCATCGGTTTCCTCGTGGCGGCAATCTGGCTCGCGTTTCGAGGCACTCACGGACGGCGCTGGGTGCGCGTGCTTTTTCAAGTCATCGCCATCGGCTACGTCGGCTTTTGGAATGGGGACTTGCTGGCGCAATCGTTGATGATCGGCTGGGCGCAGAACGGCATCCCGCACGCGCCGGGGCTCATTCTTTTACTCGCGACCGCGCTGATCGTCCCGTGGAGCACCGGCAAACCGCTCTACTGCCAGCATGTCTGCCCGCACGGCCACGCACAGGAACTTCTGTCGCGTGTCGCGCCGAAGCGGTGGCGCTTCCATTTGCCACCAAGCATCGCCAACGGTTTGCGCTGGCTTCCGCCGCTGACCATCTGCTGCGTTTTCATCATCGCGCTGCTCGCTTTGCCCGCCGATCTCGCCGGCGTGGAGCCGTTCGACGCATATCTTTTGAAGAGCGCCGGATGGGCGACGCTCACAATTGCGGTCATCGGGCTCATCGTATCTCTATTCGTGCCGATGGCCTACTGCCACTACGGATGCCCCACAGGAGCGGTGCTCGGCTTCATCCGCCGCCGCGGAAAAAACGACCGCTTTGGCCGCAGAGAAATCGCCGCGCTGCTCCTCGTCATCGTCGCCGCGCTACTCTCGTGGAAAAGCCCAGCGATGCGAAACTGGATCGAGACTTCAGCATCCGACTGGCTGCTGTGACCGCGAAAACGTTGCCTCTCTAGGATTCGAACCTAGACAAAACGAGTCAGAGTCGTTTGTGCTACCGTTACACCAAAAGGCAGTCGCGGGTGAAATAGGGTAAACGGGCATCGTTGGATGTAAACCACATTTTCCGTCCAAACGACTCGATCATCGTTCCCCACAGTTTCCAGCCGAACATTAAAAGCGCATCATTTCAGATTGTCACCGCTAAGGATTCCGCGCACTTCCGGCTTGAACCTTGTCCGATGCAACAAACCAATCCACACGACTCGTCCGCCTTTGATTGGCAACTTCGCACACGCCTCGTAGCGGGCGCTGGAAGTCTGGCACACGTCGGCGAGCTTGCGGCAGAGCTGGGTCGGCGGGCGCTGGTCGTCACGGACCCCGGCATCATCGCTGCGGGACACGCGGAGAAAACCTGCGATTTCCTGAGACAGTCCGGGCTCTCTGTATCCGTCTTCGATGGCGTCCGGGAAAACCCCACAACTACCGATGTCGCCCGCTGTGTGGAAGCGGCGCACGACGCCGACATCTTCATCGGACTCGGCGGCGGAAGCAGCATGGACACTGCAAAAGGCGCGAATTTCATCCTGACGAATGGCGGCGAAATGCGGGACTATTGGGGCGTTGGAAAAGCTACCAAGCCCATGCTCCCGCTCATCGCGATCCCCACGACCGCAGGCACCGGGAGCGAGTGCCAAAGCGCCGCGCTCATCGCAGACGACACGACGCACCAAAAGATGGCGTGCCTGGATCCCAAAGCGGCCGCGCGCATTGCAATTCTCGACCCCGTCCTCACACTCAGCCAGCCGCCGCGAGTCACCGCGTGCACGGGCATCGACGCCATTGCACACGCTGTCGAAACCGCCGTCACTCGCAAGCGCACGGCACTCAGCACCATGTTTTCCAAGGAAGCTTTCCGGCTTTGCGCAACGGCGCTGCCGCAGGTTATAGCCCATCCCACCGACCTCGCCGCGCGCGGCCGAATGCAGCTCGGCGCAGCGTACGCAGGACTCGCGATTGAGTATTCGATGCTCGGCGCCGCGCACAGCATGGCGAATCCCCTCACCGCTCACCACGGCATCGTACATGGACAGGCGGTCGGCATCGTCCTTCCCGCTGTTGTTCGGTTCAATGCGCACATTCCAGGCATTTACGACGATTTTCTTTTCGCAAACGGCCTCGCGAATGCCGAGGAACTCGCCGCCACCATCGAGCGCATCCTCGCCATTTCCGGCCTCGGCCAGCCGCTCCGTTTGTTCGGCGTGACGCTGGAAAATATCCCGGCACTCGCCGAGGAAGCAGCCCGCCAGTGGACAGCAACGTTCAATCCCCGCACCATCGTCGCCGACGACTTCTCGCGACTCTACATTTCCTTACTTTGAAAACGCTTTTCCTTACCATCGCCCTTTCCGCCACCGTATTCGCCGACGAGTGGCCCATGCACCGTGGCGGCCCGATGCTACAGGGACGCTCGGAGAGTGCGGCACCCGCAAAGCCCACGCTGAAGTGGACTTTCAAAGCGGGCAAACCCGTCGTCGGCGGCGCAGCCATTGCGGGCGATCGCGTCTTTTTTGGCGACAACGCGGGCGTCATTTACTGCATCGGACTTTCGGACGGCAAAGAAGTCTGGTCGCTGAAAACCGAAAGCGCTGTCGAAGCCATCCCGCTGATCCTCGATGGTACTTGCTACATCGGCGCAGCCGACGGGCGCCTCTATGCGCTCGACGCGATGACGGGCAAAAAGAAGTGGGAGCCATTTGAAACCGGCGACAAAATCCTCGCGAGTGCGAGTTGGGCAAAAGACCCGGCCTCCGATAAAAAGTGGGTATTGGTCGGCAGCTACGACTTTAGCTTTTACGCCATCGATACGGCGACGGGGAAACAGGTTTGGAAAGTGGAGACCGAAAATTTCATCAACAGCACACCCGCCATCACCGCCGACGGACATGCACTCTTTGGCGGATGCGACGCGCTCATGCACGTCGTCTCGTTGAAGGAGCAAAAGGAAATCCGCAAACTCGACGCCGAAGCCTACGTCCCCGCGAGCGCGGCGGTGGATGGGAAGATGGCCTACTTCGGCAGCGATTCCAAAAAGGTGTATGCCTTCGACGTGACGAATGAAAAGCCGGTCTGGACCTATCGCGACCGCAATTTCTCCTACTTCTCGTCGCCAGCCCTCAGCAGCGAACTCGTGATGATCGGAGCCCGCGACAAGCGCGTCCACGCCCTCGACCGAAAGACCGGCGAAGCCCGCTGGACCTTTGCCACCAAAGGCGACGTGGACAGCTCACCGGTTCTTTGCAAGGACGGAGCGCTCGTCTTCGGCAGCATGGACGGACGAGTCTATTGCGTAGAAAGCGGCACCGGCAAAGAACGCTGGCGCTACGAAATCGGCAGCGACGTCGCATCAAGCCCGGCCATTGCGAAAGGGCTCATCATTATCGGAGCAAACGACGGCAACGTCTATTGCATTGGCTCGGAGTAAGCAGAGAGGGGTCGCGTCTAAAACTGGATAGCTGTCAGGGAGGGGGACGTCCCATTGCCCTGCGCGCCGAAGGTGCGCCAATTCCGTGAGAAAACAGGGGAACCACTCCGTGGTTCAGGGGGCCGAGACGGCCCCCCTCCTTGGCGGCTATTCCGCTTTGATGACACCCTTCTTCACCATCTTCGCGATCTTCGGGCCAATAACGATCGAACAGTAAGGGTTTTTGTTCTTGTTCAGATTGAAATAATTCTGGTGATACGCCTCGGCAGAATAGAATTCTTTGAGCGGCGAAACTTCCGTCACAATTGGATCAGACCACTCCTTCTTCGCGCGCACCACAGCCTCATCCGCCGCTTTTTTCTGCGCGTCGTTCGCGTAGAAAATCACCGAGCGATATTGAGTTCCGCGATCCGCGCCCTGCTGGTTGAGAGTGGTCGGGTCGTGCGAGGCAAAAAACACGTCCAGCACCGTATCAAGCTTCACCACAGAAGGATCGAAGTCCACACGCACTACTTCCGCATGGCCCGTGGTCCCGGTGCATACTTGTTCGTAATTAGGATTCTTCACCGCCCCGCCCGAATATCCCGAGACGATTTTTTTCACACCGGGCACACGTTGAATTACGGCCTCCACGCACCAGAAACAACCGCCTCCAATTACGACGGATTGAGTTGCGGCGGGTTCGGCGGATTGGAGATTCATAAGCGGAAAAAGGACAGCGGCGAGAATGAGGTTACGACGTTTCACAGCGCGAAGGTTAGCGCACATCCCTCAGGGTGGCAACGGTAGTTCCCCAAAAACAAACGAGCCCGGAGCGGTTGGCCCCGGGCTCGCGTGGAATTGATTGGAAGATTTCTACTTCAGGTCCTCGACGAGGATCGACATCGTCATGTGAGTCTTGCCCGCTTCTTCTCCCATTTGAATGCTGGCTGACTTGATAGAACGAACGAGCCCGATGGCGGATTCGAGCATCGGTTTCACCTTTTGAAACTGCTCGGCTGAATTGACATCTCCTTGGAAAAATTCCGGAGGATTCGAAGCGACAAGCTTCAGCCAGTGACCGGCAAAGTCAGCCACCGCTCCAAATTCCATACGCATCTCCATGTCTTGCTTCGCAGAACCTGTGATTGGCAGTTTGGCGAGTTCTACGCTGTAGCTCGGCGATGTGCTGATCATCCACTTATCCTTTGAAATAGCGATGTGTGGGAGCAAGTCGCCCGTCGGCATCGGCAGTTCGATGAAGTGGATCTCCACATCCCCCTCTTTCTTCATCTGCGGCTCGGGAATCGGCGGCGCATCCGCACCGCGCGGGACTAATGCGATACCTTGCTTCACGAGCTTCTCAAATCCCTTCCACGCCTCGCTCAGCGCAGCGCGATTCTTCAGTTCCATCGCGAACGCAATGCGCGGAATCTTCCCGCCTTCGACTGCGACCTTTGGTGCGCCGGGGATAGGCGGCATCTTGCCGTTCAGGTCCACCAGCATCGCCGAGTTGTCACCCAATGCCGTTCCGAGCAGGCGGCAGGATTTCCAGAAATCCTTCACCATCGGAACCGCCATCGCTTCCATCGTTGCAGCATTCTGCTGCCCGTCGGCGGGCAACATTTTACGGCCATATTTCTCGTACCATCCCCACACCATCGCCGCGCTTTCCTCCACGAGTTCGGTGGTCTTGGCGCTATTCGCAGAGTCGCTGTGGCTCACCATCGACATCACGGTCGCCGGCGTGCTCAGGCTGGAAAATGTAAGCGGCTGTGCTGCGGTCGCATTCGCCGAGCGTGGCCCGCCGATGCTGTCTGCTCGCATGCCGCCGTCGAGATATGAGACGGTGACCTGCGAGCTATTCACGGTCTTGAAAAGATCCTGCAACCGAACCTCGAGCTTCTTCACATCCGCCGTCATTCCCGCAACCGCGTCCGGGGCGATCATGCCCTGAAGCGACTCCGTCATCTTGGCGAATGGAGCCGCGAGTTGCATTGGCTTGGCGAGTTTATCGAAGAACGCCTTGTCCACGAAGCCGAGCCCGATCGGCTTCTTGCCTGCAAATATTGCCGCACGCGCGGCGACATCCGGAATGGAAAGAGCGCTGTCCGCGACGCCGGTCGAGAATTTCACATGCGCGTGGTCGCTTCCGAGCGAGACGATCAGGTAGTCGTCCACCCATCCCCACGAGATCTCAAAGTGCTTCGCCATCAGCGTTGCAACATGCTGCTTCGCAGCGGCCTCATCGCCCACCATTTCCTTGAGTTGGGCAACCAATGCCTCTTCCTGCGAGGCGGGTATGAGCTTCCGGACTATCACACTGAGCGACTGAAATTCATATTTGTCGCCCACTTTGAATTTGTTGCTTTCCACTCCCGGCGGCAATTGCGCGGATTCCAGACCCTTCTTGATGAAGTCGTCAAATTCAGCGCGAACTTTGCCGGCCTTGAATCCCATCAAAAGCGGCGGAAGCTCGAGCTTCACGGCCTTCGGCATGAGGACGGCAGCGTTGTCCTTGACCATCCGCATCATCGCCTTTTCGGTATCAGCGGGCGACCCACCCATCATTCCGCCCGTCAGAGCTGCTTGATAATACATTTCGCCCATCGACTGCAGCAATTCCATCCAAGGCTCCATCTTCTGGGCGAAGCCTGCCGCGCCGACTGTGAAATACTCGTTCCCGAGAAATGCCTCCGCAAATTCCTTCCCCTTCTGCATGCCGGGATCGCTTTGCCATTGCTCAAGCATCTGCTGGCCTTGCGGTTCCTTTTTCATCAAATCGACCGCCGCAGCGCCCCACTTGCTGTTCGCGATGGAAAGCCACACGTCGTGCATTCGATACGCCGATGAGAACATTTCCACGTCCCTGGGCAACCGCGAAACAAAGGCGTAGGTCTCGCCGAGCTTGGATGCATCCGCCGCCGGAACGACCGCTGCCGTCACGGCCGAAGCGACCTTGTCCACCGCGGCTTTTGTCGCGTCGGCAGCCTTCGCCACCTGCTCTGCGGCTGGTTTTGCAGGTTGTTCTGCGGTTTTGTCTGCGGGCTTGTCGCACGCGACGAATGACCAGGAGACCGCGAGCGCGGTGACCGGGATAAAGGCTCTGTTGAGTTTCAGTTTCATAAAGTTTTCTGGATAATGAGATGTGTCGAACGGGCAGACAGACGAGCGTTTTACATACCGGTTTCTTCCACGTTGACGTGGTTGTTTAGCGAAAAGTTACCCGATTGGCAGGAAAAAGTTGGCCTTTATGCCTTGCGCAATTTTGTGATGCGCCCCGTGTCCACCCACTCGGCGACGAGGATGTTCCCTGCCGCATCGAAACACGCGTCGTGTGGATGCAGGAATTTGCCCGACACCCACTCTTCACCGGTCTTGCTGCGCCGCATCTTATTTCCGTCCTTCGTCACTTGCTCACGCCAAGCCGCGTCCTCGCCGAGGTGAACGAGCACTTTGTCGTCCTTGCCTAGCAACGTCACGCGTGCGCTGAGGTCCGGCACAAGCAGCACATCACCACGGGAATCCGCATTGGCAGGCAGGATGAACCCATCCAGCGTCTTGATATGTTTCCCCTCCACCGTGAACCATTGCAGCCGCTTGTTCGCGCGGTCCGTGACGACCACGGAAGCCTCGCGCCCCGGACGATTATCCATCCAGACTCCGTGCGGTGTATTAAACTGCCCCGGCCCTGTGCCCGGCTCGCCAAACATCGAGACCCAGTTCCCGTCCTTGTCGTAGCGATGCACGCGGAACGAGCCGTATCCATCCGCGAGGAAAAATCCGCCGTCCGGCAGAAACGCAAAGTTCGTCGGCATAAAGGCATCGCGGCCCCAGCGTCTCGTGGGCTTCGTATCTTCCTCCGCCTTGTAAACCTTCGAGTCCATCGGCGCATACTTCTGCCACACCGTTTCGCCTTTGAGCGTGAGCTTCGCAAAGCTCTTCACCTGCTGATACGCCGAGACATAAAGAAACTGCTCCTTCCCCTCCGTGCGCACTTCCAGCCCGTGGCCACCGCCTTGAAATTGATTCCCAAACGCCCGGACAAACTTCCCCTCCGCATCAAACACAAAAATCGACGGATGGTCCTTCATATTCTCGAGCCCCTCGTGGATGACATAGACAAGCCCCTCCGCGTCCACAGCGACATTGTGCGTCGTCTGCCATGAATACTTGTCGGGCAACTTCGGCCAGTTGTGCAGCACTTCGTAACGATGCTCCCCTTCCCCGATGATGAGCGGTCCGTCTGCTTTCTGTGCCGTAACAATGTGCGGCGCTGCAATGGCGGCGGCGCTGGTCGTGAGGAATCTACGGCGGGAAATTGGAGTATTCATGATTTGTGAGAGAAGAGCGTTATCCAGAAGGCTCGATGTCCTTAGGAAACGCTGCTTCAGTCGGGTCCCAAATTTTTGGAAACCGCTAATCTACGCTCATCGACGCTAATTCTGAGGCAGGGAGATTCAAAGATTAGCGTAGATGAGCGCAGATTAGCGGTTTTGATTTTCAGCCCGCGATTAAATCAGCGGTTCCCTTAGTGCCACGTCAGAGATTTAAGAAAGTCCGAGCGTAAGTTTGCAGACAAATCCCGCCCCGCTATACGTCCATACAGCATGACTCTCCGCAACATCGCTATCATGGTTGGAATAATCGTCGCCACAATCGTCGCGGTCGTTTTGTCGATGCTGTCCGGCCCGAATCCCCCCGATGAAAAACCGGATCCAATTTCCAAAGGGACTCCAGCCGGCATCCGGGCCGATGCGTTGCCAGCGCAAACTGAATCCGGTAGCGAAATAGCAAAAAAGACTGCTCCTCCGTCAGCAGACTTGAAGCTCCTTCTCGCGATGTTGAAAGGGGAAGTCGGCCCGCCACAAGAGCCCAAGGACGTGGGCTACGAGCCTTTTCTCGCGAAGCACGGAGCAACGGCCGTGAATCTCATCGCGATTTTCGAGAAAACGAGTGATGGAAAGTGGCTGGACCGGGCGCTCGACGCGTTTCCAAATTCTCCAATCGTCCTGATGACCGCCCTCCTTGAGCGCAAAGAGGCGCTCCCGGAATTGCGGCGCGAATGGGTGGACCGGCTCAAGCTTGCCGAACCCTCGAATCCCATCGCCTGGATCATCGCATCCGAAATGCTTTTCAAAGAGGGACGTCCGTCCGAGGCCGCGGCAGAAGCAGCCGCGGCACTCGAACGCCCAGGATTCTACATCTACGCATCGGAGCGAATCGCCGCCGCTCGCGCATTACTCGAAGACCGGGGAAGCGACCCTCTCGTATCTGAATTGTTGGGGATGGCGTCTCTTCGATTGCCACTGATGTCCGTAGCGCAGGCCTCTTCGAAAGGTCTCGAAACCTGGAAAACTGCGGAAGGCACAAGCCAAACGGACATCGACGAGGCTGCACGGATTCAACGCGGCCTCGGGAAAATGTTCCAGACGCCCGAAGGCGCGCGGACGCTCATTGGCCAACTCGTCGGCATCGCAATCGAAACCAAGGGCCTCAGCTCATTACCCGCCGATGCACAGGAAAAACGGAAGGCCGAATTGGAAGCAATCAAGGCTGAGATTCACGACCTCATATCGGTGCCGGTTGAAGGCATCGTCGAGCAAGATCCCGCAGTCCTCAAAGAGTATCTCAACCGCATGCGCACCGACGGTGAGCTTTCCACGCGCCGCTGGCTGAATGCTCAGCTCAAGAAATAGACGCGGTTTTTTTCTCGGTCGCCGCGCAATTTTTCGCTCGCATTCGCGGCGCAGGAAATGAATCTCCGCCCTCTACGAAATGAGCAATTTATCTACGCGCGAACTCTTCGACCAATACGTCATCCCGACCTACGGGCGGTTTGAACTAAAGCTCGCGCGCGGTCGTGGGTGCGAAGTGTGGGACGAAGACGGCAAGCGCTACCTCGACTTCGGCGCGGGCATCGCCGTCACGAGCGTCGGGCATTGCCATCCTCGCGTCGTCGCAAAGATGCAGGAGCAGATCGCCTCGCTCGTTCACGTCTCCAATCTCTACTTCACACGTCCGCAAGGCGAACTCGCCGAGCGGCTCGTGCGCCTCACCGGTCCCGGCAAGGCGTTCTTTTGCAACAGCGGCGCAGAAGCCAACGAAGCCCTCTACAAGCTCGCGCGCAAATTCGGCAATGAAACCGCCGGCGAGCCCCGCATCGGCATCGTCACCATGCGCGGCAGCTTCCACGGGCGCACGCTCGGCGGCATCTCGGCGACCGGGCAGGACAAAGTCAAAAAGGGCTTCGAGCCGATGGTGCAGGGATTTGCCGTCGCGCCGACCGAAGACGGCTATGTGCCATACAACGATTGCGACGCACTCCGCTCCGCCGTCGCGCAACCCGGCGTCGTCGCCGTCATGTTCGAGCCCGTGCAGGGCGAAAGCGGCATTCATCCCGCGACGCCCGAGTTTCTCCGCCTCGCACGGCAACTCTGCGACGAGCGCGGCCTGCTGCTCTTTTTCGACGAAGTCCAGTGCGGCCTCGGCCGGACGGGAGATTGGTGCGGCTGGAAAACCATCGCCCCCGACGTCATGCCCGACGCCGTCTCGTGGGCAAAAGGAATCGCCGGCGGATTCCCCCTCGGCGCGATCTGGGCGAGCGACCGCGAACTCACGCTCGCCGACGGCACCAAAAAGAAACTCTGCGACCTCCTCGGCC
>JAYSTZ010000768.1:0-2587 GCA_043719365.1 Verrucomicrobiaceae bacterium
CCATTTCCCTCATTTGACCCCATTTCCCATTTCCTCTTGTAAAAAAGGCGATCTCTTCACGACCGCCCAAGCACTAATTTCCCGCCAGATTCTCCGGGAAATACGGACGATTGGTCCGCATGAGCGAGCGAATCTCCATCGGAGTGAGTGCCCGGTCCGAGACATAGAGTTCGTCCATGCTTCCGCGGAAGCCTTCCTCCGCACCGACACTGCCGATCATCATCACGTCCGGCGCCAGCGCCGACTCCGCCACGCCTTTCCGCACCGGATGCCGCCCTGTCCAAGCGTCGAGTCGCCCGTCCACGTACAGCCGGGCCTGCCATTTGCCGCCGGGCTTTCCAGGATTGGCCGGAGCGGGATTCACCACGGCTGCGATGTGATGCCAGCGACCATCGCGCAGCGAAGTGCTCGCGACCGCATGCCCCCGCACATTCGAGATTCGAAGCGCTCCTTGCGAGCCGTCCGCAGGGCTGCGGTTCCAGCCAAGTTCGACGGCGCTGAAGCGGGCAAACGTCCCTCCGTCGGCACCGCTGGCGTCGTCAGGCAGGCGCACCCAAAACGCCATCGTCTTCACAGAACGCATCCCAAAATCATGCACATTCATCTGCGCACCCGTTTCGGCCGCAAAAGCGATTCCTTCACCAAATTTTCCCGGCTCAGTCCTGGCCGAGCGGACTGGCATCGAGATCGAACCGGATGCCCGAACAGGCCCCATCGTCTCGCCGACAAATCCCCCCCCCTCCGCTGAGTCGAAGGCCCAATGCGCGTAGCCCGCAGCCTTCTTCGGCAGATCGAAAGTGACACGCTTTGAGAGCTTCACGAACTTCTGCTCGCTGTCGCGAACATCACTCACCCCATTCATAGCAAAGCGGCGCGACTGCTTCTCTTTCATCAGGATCTTCTTGGATGCCGCAGAGCCAGCCGAACGTGGCTCGACTTCTACTTGACCGTTCAAAACGAAAACCTCTGCCGTGCCGTCTTCCTCGGCTGTCATACTGAACTCCGTGCCGAGGTCCACGACATCGACCGACGAGTTCGCCACCTTAAATCCAATCGCCTCCTGCGGGATATTCGCCTTCAGAGTCCCGCTCCGCAGCGTCGCCTGCCACGCAGAATCGAGGTCCAGACTGGCCGGCCCTTCGACGACAATCAACGCGCCGGAATCGAACGTAATTTCCGCAAAACCGGACGTGAGTTCCAGCCTCTGGCCACGTTGCAATTCGTCCCCGTTTTGAAAAGCCGCGGTGCCGACCCAATGCGGATCTTTCGAACCCGATATGCGGGCCACAAATTCCCTGTCCTCATCGCCCGCGTTCAGCGAGTCCGGCAGCAACGAGCGTCCGATCCAAACGCCAACACCCACGACCGCGGCTGCAGCGAGCGGCATGGTCCAGCGCCGCCACGCCGCGGGACGAATAATGTTCTGCGGCTCCGCAGGCTCGCTCTGCATCTCGCTGGCGTAGCTGTAGAGGCTGGCCGACATCTCCATGGAGCGAACATAAAAACGCCGCGCTTCAGCGCTGTCGCGGAGCATCTGCTGCAGACGCCCGTTCTGTGCATCGGTGAGCTGGCCATCGACGAGTCCGCTGCAAAGCTCGTTTAGTTCTACACGTTCGGAATCATTCATGGTGTTGTTTTGGCCATTTGGTTGAGCACACAATCGTGCAGGACTTTGCGCAGGCGTGTGAGCGCCTTGTAAGCCGCGACAAGCGAGCGCCCGCTCCGTTGCGCAGCTTCTTCAACGCTATTCCCGGGCTCGTAGCGGGTCATCACCAGCTCGAGATCCCGCGGCGGCAGCTTTTTCAAGCAACCCGCCAGCGCTTCATGCCGGGCGTCCATCTCCGGAGCCAGCTCCGAATGGGTGTGCGCCACAGACTCCAGCACGTCGTCGTCGAAGATCACCTTCGAACGCGCAAACTTCGTCCGCGCAGCCCGCGCCTGCCACCAGGCGATCTGATTCGCCCATGCGACAAAATCCGAACCGGGCCGGAACGTGTGAAACTTCTCGCATATAATCAGCGACGTCTCTTGCAAGATGTCTTCCGCCGAATGCCTGTCCGGCACCAGCGTGTAAATATACGCAAAAATCCGCCGCTGGTTCTGCGTCATCAGCAGCACCAGTTCTTTTGTTCGATCTTCGGCGGGCGAATCGGGCATGGGGCTACTGGTTCTTCTTCTTTCCCTTACCGGCCTTGCGAGCTTTTCCGCCACGCTTTGCAGATCGCTCATTGATGGCTGCTACCTCTTCGGCTTCGAGCGTACCGTCTCCGTTCTTGTCGAGTCCCACGAGCGGGGCCAGCTTGGCATAGTCAGCCTGCAGCTTTGCGAGCTCATCTCCGTCGATGGTGTGATTGCTGTTTGTATCATACTGCTTGATGATGGCACCGATTTTCGGGTGCCCTTTGTGACCTTTGCGCCCCTTGCCGCCTGCGGCGTTTTTTCCGGCAAAAGAGGAAGATGTCAGTGTGATCGATGCTGCGATGATGATTGAGAGAATTTTCATGTTCAAAAAGTTATAACACGGACGCCTCAACTTGGGACAAAACCACGATCAAACAAATGCATTTTTGTGCTGACTCGCTTGAAA
>JAYSTZ010000769.1:0-5940 GCA_043719365.1 Verrucomicrobiaceae bacterium
CTCTATTGCGTCGGACACGGGTTGCTTGCTGCGATGGATTTCACGCCTGCGCTGGAAACTAAGCGAGTGCTCTTTTTCGCCGGGTTGATTTGCATCGCGGTAGGTTCCGGCGGAATAAAACCGTGCGTCTCTGCGTTTGTCGGCGATCAGTTTTCAGGCGGTCGAGAGCATCTTCTCCCGAAGATTTACGGGCTCTTTTACTGGAGCATCAACTTCGGCAGTTTCTTCGCGTTCGCGGCGATTCCGCTGATCAAAAAGAGCGGCAATGTTTCGCTGGCGTTCGGGCTTCCGGGGATATTCATGGCGCTCGCAACGCTTATCTTCTGGATGGGGCGCAAGACCTACAAAATGGTACCGCCGAATCGCTCGCAGGCGCCGCTTGATGCGGCCACCCGCAAGAGCGACCTTGGTATTCTTGCGCGTATCGCGCTGGTGTTTGCGCCCGTGAGTGTCTTCTGGGCGCTCTTTGATCAAACCGGCAGCACATGGGTGATCCAAGGCGAGCGCATGACGCCGTATTTCATCACGTGGCTTTGGAACTATGAGGTGAATGCCGAGACGATTCAGGCGGTAAATGCGCTGTTCGTCATGCTGTTCATTCCCATCTTCACGTATTGGCTTTACCCGAGCATGGATCGCTCTGGCGTACGCCCGACCCCACTGCGGCGGATGGGCGCCGGGATGGTCCTGGGCGCGTTGTCGTTTATCGCTTCGGCCTGGCTGCAAAACCGGATCGATGGCGGCGAGCAACTCAGTATTATGTGGCAGAATTTCCCTTACGCGGTGCTGACCGCCGGCGAGGTGCTGCTTTCCGCCACCGGGCTGGAGTTTGCATTCCGCAATGCTCCGTCGCGGCTGAAGAGCACGATCATGAGCTTTTGGTTGCTGACAGTAGCGGCCGGGAATTTCCTGACGGGAACGGTCACCGCCGCATTTGGGAAACTTGGGATCACCAAATCGCCGGAGCAAAAAGAGATGCTTTTCTACGCAGCCCTCATGCTCGTTGTCGCTGCGGTCTTCGCTGCAATCGCCTACAAATTCCCGGATCGGGAGGTAGTGGATTCCCGATAGCATCATGTGTGAGATCAACTCTTCCCAGCCGTCGGAACCTTCGGCTAGGGTGAACGCTCAACTTTAACGAAAACACTACTACACCATGCCAAATCCTTGGACCGGAAAGGGAAATCCCTACACACGCAAAGAAGTTCGCGACCGCCTCATGGCGACCATCAAGAAAGGGAACGCAATTATCGCGGGCGGTGCGGGCACCGGGATCTCGGCAAAGTTCATCGAGAAGGGCGGCGCTGACCTCATCATCATTTATAACAGCGGACGTTTCCGCATGATGGGCCATGGTTCGACCTGTGGCATGATGGCCTATGGCGACGCCAACGCGATCGCGATGGAGATCGGCGAATACGAAGTGCTTCCCGTCGTGGAAGAGTGCCCCGTGATTTGCGGCGTCCACGCCACCGACCCGCGCCGCCGCATGTGGCACTGGCTCGGGCAGGTGAAAGAGATGGGCTTTTCGGGGGTGAACAATTTCCCCACGCACACGATCATCGACGGACACTTCCGCGGTGTTCTCGAAGAAACCGGGATGAGCGTGAACAAGGAGTTCGAAATGGTCGCGCTCGCCCGTCGGATGGACCTTTTCAGTGTCGTATATGTCGGTTCGCCGGAAGAGGCGGTCGAAATGGCCAAGGCCGGAGCTGATGCGATCATCGCCCACGTCGGCACGACGGTTGGCGGCAGCATCGGTGTGAAGAGCGCCGTCAAGAGCTGGGACTTCACCATCAAGCGCACGCAGGAAATCATCGACGCTGCGAACACCGTGCGGAAAGACATTTTTTTCCTCTGCCACGGCGGACCCATCAATACGCCTGCGGACGCCGAGCGCGTGATGAAAGCTACGGACGCCGTCGGCTTTGTCGGAGCGACATCGCTGGAGCGCATGGGCATCGAAGAATCGCTCACCAGCCTGACGCGCGAGTTCAAGCAACTGAAAGCGCCCGCCGCGAAGAAATTCGGCAAGAAGAAGTAAGCGCTCCGTAGTAGGACAGCCTTGTAGGCTGTAGGAGTGGGACGGGCTTCCAGCCTGTACAGTGCCTTAAAAGCCGCCGCAGCGGCTCTTGCACGTCGCTCTGGACAGGCTGGGCCCATCCTACTCCGACCTACTACTCTTCGGGTCGGCATCGTTTTACGCGCGATCTCGTGTCACCGTGCAGCGTTCAGTCGCCACGCCATTGAGGACGAGCCACGCTTCATTGTGTAGTGCGACGGATGGGCAGATGTGCTTCGGCAGCGCGTGGAGCGTCTGGCCGATGAAACATTCCATCGCCTGCGCCGTTTCGATGACGAGGTGCTCTTCGCTGTGCATGACTGCGACGGCGTCGGGCAATTCGGCGATGCGGACGCGCTGGGTGAGCGGGTTTTCCGCGGCGACGGCTTTGTAGCCGAGGTCCAGCGTGAGCATGTTTTTGCCGGGCTTGCTGACGACGCGGGTGAGGATGCAGGCGGCGATTTCAAACGGCATGTCCGTGAACTTTTCTCCGTACCCGAAGTCCCACAAGACCGGCGTGCCCGGCGAGCATTCGCGGTCTGCGTGCTCTGCATGGAATGGAAAGGTCGGCGTCCCTCCGGCGATAAGCGTTGGCGCACCCAAGCTGCGGCGCAATTCCGCCACTGGCACAAACGCCGCTTCGCAAGCCGCTCGCCGTGCTTCGGCGGACGATTCGTGGATATGGCCGTCGTACGCATGGAGGCCGAGGGCGACGAGCGACGGGCTTTCTTCGATGAGCTTATATAAAACGGGGCAATGATCGATGGGCGCACCGGTGCGGTGCATCCCGCAGTCCACATCCAAAAAAACATTGACCTTCACTCCCGCCACACGAGCTGCGGCGCTGAGGCCGCGGATGGCCTGCGGGCTGTCTGCGATAGTCGAAAATCGCACATCGGGAAAACGCGCGACCAGTTCGCAAAAGCGCGCCATCGACGGTCCGGCGAGCGGATAGGATACGAGCACATCGAGCGCTCCAGCAGCGACGCACATCGCGGCTTCCGCGATCGTGGCGGCTTTGAATTTCGTGATTCCCAGCGCGATCTGTCGTTTCACCAGCGCACCGAGTTTGTGCGTCTTCACGTGCGGGCGCAGTCGCTCGGTGCCACCGGCGATGGCGATCATCCGCGCGAGGTTCGCGTCCACCTTTTCGGAAAAGATGAAGACGGCAGGGGACTCGATGCTGTTCTCGTTGGCGACGCTGTAGGGCGTCATACCGCGACCTCAAAGATGGCCTCGATTTCCACTGCGATATTGCCCGGCAAGGGCCCCATGCCGACGGCGCTGCGGGCCCCGATTCCGTTATCCGCGCCCCACACATCGGCGAAGAGCTCGGAGCATCCGTTGATGACTTTTGGATGGTCGTAAAAATCGGGCGCGGTGTTCACCATGCCGAGCACTTTGACGACCCGCTTCACGCGGTCCAGGCTGCCGAAATGTGCGCGCAGGGTGGCCAGAATCGCGAGCCCCACCTGACGCGCCGCGAGCTTTCCTGCGTCGAGGTCGAGGTCACGTCCGACGACTCCGGTGATGAGCGTTTTATCCACGCGCAGCGGGCCGTGCCCCGAGACGTATGCGATATTCCCGACGACGACGACGGGCTTGTAAACCGCCACGGGGACGGGTGCGGGCGGAAGTTCGAGTGCGAGTGCGGCGAGGCGTGATTCAGGTGTCATGCGTGGCTTTTATCGTCGGGGCGCTGGTCTGTGAAAGCGGGAAGTTTGAGAAGCCGCGCCCGATTGCATTGAATCGCCTTGCCTAGCGCAGCTTGGCGGGCGCAAGTTGCGGAGTCCGCCAAGAATGATTCCTCACTTCACGATTACGACGCTGACTGCGCTGGCTGTGGGATTGATTCCCACAGGGCTGCTTGCTGCGGAGTCGCAATTGGCCCCGGAGTTGCCCGTGGCACCGGGGAACACGGAGGAAATGCTTTTGTCGCCCGAAGAATTGCCGCTGTTGCCCGATGTTCCGTCGGCCTTGCCGCCACCTCGGCGATTCCGTCTTGAGCTTGGGCCGGAGGCGATGGTGCCCGTGTTGCCGCCGCTCGATCCCAGCTTTTTGGAGCCCACCGTGCGCATCGTGGTGGAGCGGTTTGAGTTCACGGGGAATACCGTATTTTCAAAGCGCCAGCTTGCCAAAGTGGTCGCACCGTTCACCGGCCGCGCGGTGTCCAGCGAGGAACTGGAGGCGGCGCGCGTGGCGGTCACGAAGCTCTACATCGACGCCGGGTATATCAGCTCCGGCGCGCTGTTGCCGGACCAGGATGTTGCGACCGGAATCGTGCGATTGCAGGTGGTCGAGGGCAAGCTCAAGGAGGTCGATCTCCACGGGAACTTCTGGTTCCGCAATTGGTGGCTGAAGCACCAGCTCGCGCGTGCGGCGGGACAGCCCGTGAATTTCAACCACCTCAAAACTGGACTACAACTCCTGCGGCAAAATCCCGGCATCACGCAAATCAACGCCGAGCTAAAGCCGGGGCTTCTTCCGGGGGAGAATGTGCTGCACGTCACCGTGAAAGAACGGCAGCCGTTTCGGCTCGGGCTCACCATCGGGAATCAGCGCCCGCCGAGCGTGGGCGAGGGATTGGTCGAGATTCATGCCGAGTCGCTCAACCTCACCGGCAATAACGATCCGCTGGAACTCCGCTGGGGCGTGCTCCGTTGGTCGCGCGAGGGCGATTTGGAATACGGCGCGGCGGATAACGTCTCGGTCCGGTACGAGTTTCCCGTCTCGCCGTGGGGCACGACGCTCGCGATTCACGCCGGGCGAAACGACGCCAGCATCGTCGATGAAACATTTGCCGCGCTCGGCATCACCAGCAAATCCGAGGAGTGGGGGCTCACGCTCCGGCAGCCGCTCATCGAGACTTTAAACGATCAGGTCGCCGTCACGCTCGGGGCCGATCGGAAGCACAGCGAGACGTATCTGCTCGGCGAGCGCTTTAGTTTTTCCCCCGGCGCGATTGAGGGGGAGACGGACATTTTTGCGTGGCGCATGGGGCTGGAATGGGTGCATCGCAGTCAGCTCGAAGTCCTCTCCGTGCGCACCACGGTCGGGCTCGGTCAATACGCCCTCGGCTCCACACGCGCCGATCCCGCGAGGGCGGCGGGGACATCCTCCGGCTTTGGCGGGGCGGGCGGGGTGGACCCGGAGATTCCCGACAGCAAGTTCTTCACGTGGCTCGGGCAGATTCAATACATGCGCCGCATCTTCGATTCCGGGAAAGTCCCCGACGTGCCCGAGGAAGGCGCGGCTCGGCTGCTGCGGGAGTCGCTCCTTGTCATTCGCGCCAACGCGCAACTCAGCGACGAGCCGCTCCTCTCGCCCGAGCAGTTCAGCCTCGGCGGGCTCAACAGCGTGCGCGGCTACCGCGAGAATCAACTCCTGCGCGACAACGGCATCTTCGCATCCGTCGAGCTGCGAATCCCGCTCCTGCTGCGCAAAGACCGCACGCCCGTGGTCACCCTCGCGCCTTTTATCGACTGGGGCACGGGCTGGGATGTGAACAAAGTGGAGGACCACAACGAGAGCATCTGGAGCGCCGGCGTGGGCCTGCGGATGGAGCCCGCAAAAAACGTCCACGCCAGCATCTATTGGGGCCACGCATTCGTGAGCCTCGGCGAAGGCGGCGGAAAGCTCAGCCTGCAAGACTCCGGCTGGCACTTCACGATTTCCGTGGATGCGTTTTAAGTGCGGCCGCAATCGCACACGAGCGACGAGCGAATCGTGGATCGCGTAAAGGAGCGGCGAAATTGATTCGCCGAACTGCGCTGCGCAAATCGCAAAGTAGCCCGCGAGTCCCTTCGCGGCATTGTTCCTCCCGCGAAGCGGTACGAAAGGAGAAGATGTCGCTTCGCGAGTGATGGAAGGCCGCGAAG
>JAYSTZ010000770.1:0-2582 GCA_043719365.1 Verrucomicrobiaceae bacterium
AAACCGGGCGCTCCAGAGTGACGATTTGCCCCGTGAAAAGCATCGCGCACAGGATCGTCTCCCATTCCCCGCGACCAAGGTGAATGCGCCCGAGTTCGACTCCGCTCAGCACGGTGCATCCCGCGACCACCAGCCCCGCCGCCAGTACGACGGCCCACGGGGGAAACCGCCTGCCTTGGAGCGCCACGAATATCGGGACGAATACGCTGGTGAATTGTGTGAAGAACGCCGACGTGCTCGCCGCGATGTAATTCTGCGCATCCGTTTGCAGCAGCATCCCGAGCCCGCCAAAGAGCCCGAGATGAAGCCCTTGCACGCTCTCTTTTTTCGTCAGTCCGCCCATTCGCCCGCGAAAAAGCACCACCATCACGATCGTGGAAAGCAGCATGCGGTTCATCAAAATGAACGCTGCATGAAACCACTCCGGGCGTCCCGGCATGATTGCGTCCTGGGCCAGCATGACAGCCTTCGCGGCAGGAAAACTCAGGCCCCACGCCGCCGTGGCGAGCGTGAGTCGCCAGATTGCGGCGCGGGAATGTTGCATCGGCTCTCAGGCTCCGATCCGCTGCGCGGCGAGCACCGTATTGTGCATGAGCATCGCGATGGTCATCGGGCCGACTCCGCCGGGCACCGGGGTAATTGCGCGGCACTTCGGCGCGACTTCCGCGAACGCCACGTCGCCGACGAGTTTCGAGCCTTTTGGAGAAGCCGGATCAGCGACCCGGTTGATGCCCACATCGATCACCACCGCGCCCTCTTTGACCATGTCGGCCTTCACGAATTCCGGCTGCCCGATTGCAGCGATCAGGATGTCCGCACCACGGCAGACTTCGGCGAGATTTTTTGTGCGCGAATGGGCGACGGTCACGGTCGCATCGCCACCGCGGCCTTTGTTCATCAAAAGGAGCGCCATCGGCTTTCCGACAATCATCGAGCGGCCGAGCACGACAACGTTTGCGCCGGAAGTCTCGACGCCACTCTCGATGAGCAGTCGCTGGCATCCGAGCGGCGTGCAGGGCACAAATGCGTCCGCATCTCCCAGTGCCACTTTCGCGACATTGATGGGGTGAAATCCATCCACATCCTTGCGCGGGTCGATCGTCTCCACCACGGCGCGCTCGTCGATATGCTTCGGCGGCGGCGATTGGACGAGGATGCCGTGGACCGCCGGATCGGCGTTCAGTGCGCGGACGACCGCGAGCAGTTCCTCCTGTGTGGTCATAGCGGGCATGTCTTTTTTTACGGAATGCATCCCGAGATCCAGCGCGGTCTTCTCCTTGCTCTTCACGTACGAATGCGAAGCGGGATCGTCTCCGACCACGACCACTGCGAGGCCGGGCGTGATTCCACGAGCTTTGAGCAGAGCCACTGCGGTACGGGTTTCTTCGTTGATTCGCTGGGCGATCGCTTTTCCATCAATGAGCATCATCCACGCATCAAGGCGGATTCCCGAGGCATGAGGCAAGCGCGATTCCACCGGACTTGTGCCGGGCTGCTTCCACCCGCCACTCCGGCGACCGCAGTGGTTCAGTCTTTCCGCACCGCAGGCTTTAACGTCCACGCCTGCAGGCGCGCGACCTCGAGAATCTTCGGTGCGCGAAAACCGGTCTTGTGGATCACCCAACCACCGAAAAGATTCGGCGTGTCCTCCGCTATGTAGCGAGCGGTCGATACGCTCGTGTTCACTCCAAACGGGATGTCGTCCCCAGCAGGCAGCGCTTGATTCTTTAAGTGGGAGTCAAAAGCAAATGCCAGCGCGACGAGGAAATCCGCAGGCGCGACCGGGTCCGCCCCGACGAAGAGTCGTGACGGAATCCGCTGCCGGGTTTTCATGAACTGGTCGGCGTCCGCCACCGCTTCGCGAAACGCTGACCACGGGGCGTGGATGTCACCCGCGGTGCCGGGCTGCACGCTGTCCGGCCCCAAAAGGCTTCGTGCCTGAAGCGGGTATCCCCCATTCTTTCCGTCAAGCTGTGCGCTCACAGCGAGCGTGAGCAGTTCGAATTGATCGGCCACGGAAAACGCCTTTTTGCCGATTGACTGGAAGTCCACTCCAGACGCATCGCGGGCGAGAATCCGCCTGGCGATTTCCGCGAGCTCTGTTTCCGTAGCGCCCTCCGTGCGGACAGCATCCGGATAAGTCAACGGCAGGTCCCTCGCAGTGATAAAGCGGACGCCAGGGATTGCGCGGAGGTGATCGAGGTATTCTCCAAATCGCTGATACGCAGCCTCCGTTTCCTCAGGGGTGCGTTGCAGCGGCGGCCTCCACGCCTTTCGCGGCGGATTCGCGCCGCGGGAGAAATTCACGCCGTCCCAAAACTGCTGATGAACCCATTCGCACGGATGGTAGAAAATACTGATAATCCCTCCGCCGTCCTCATTCGCCAGCCGCTCCGCCATCGCAGAGACCTCATTCTTCGCCGGTTCGACGGCCGCAGGATCGTGCAATTCCATGCGGGTGTAACCGCGACCGCGGCCCATCTTGTAAACGTTGAGCGCACCCGCGAACCAAAACGGTTTGTTGTTCAATCCAACATGCGACCCTTCATCGACGTAGCACTGAGCGATACCGATTTCCGGAA
>JAYSTZ010000078.1:0-2038 GCA_043719365.1 Verrucomicrobiaceae bacterium
CTGAGTTTCGGGAGAAAATCTCGCTCTTGGAACGGATACTGATTTCATTTTTTCGACCCGAGCTGAACGATCAACATGTGAACACCGATTTGCACTGCGACCAGCTTGTGTCGGGAATCGCTGGGCGATATCAAATCGGAAATCTCACAATCGGAGTTGGCGTTCATGGGGCTTTAGGCAAATTCTGGAGTCCTAGGCAGCTTGTGAAGGGCGAGGTTGCTACATATAGCTTCGTGAATCCATCACTCGGATTTCAGTCCAAGACCATTTGAAGAACTTCTGGAGGTAGCTTGATTTTATGACAAGGGACATGCGAGGACATAAGTTGAAGCGCGGGCAAAAAGTCTATGCATTCGAGCGCGGAGAAGGAAAAGTCCTCCGATTCCACGGCTGCAACGAAGCTGAGACGGAGGAATTTTATGAGTTAGAATTGAGTGCCGAAGTGCAAAAGGTGCGTTCATCAGATATTTTCCAAATCGGCAAGAGGGGATGCAGGCACCGGCGATGGAGCCTGAATGGTATTGAAATTGAGATCAATGAATCTCCATTTTCGCTTATGTTTCATGGCGATCCGACTTGGGTGAAATATAGTGATTCAATGGGTGACGAAGAGTTGTTTGAGGACGGCGATGTCTTGCATGCGGACTGGGAAGGCATGGGAATTAACTTCTCCATGATTATTTCTAAATGGCTCAGGCGATTGAATGGGGAGAAAATTCCGCTTTCGGACTACTACAAGGATCCGTTCAATCGCTGGTTGGACGGTTTAGCGTGATAGCAGCGGTCTTAATCGAGGGAGATCGATGGCTCAAACGAACTGCGCGCAGCCATGATCGCCGGCATCCCGTGGGCGCAGACGGAGAAGCGCACGTCGCCGCGCATTTTCAAACTGATCAAGGATGAGATCCTGAAGCTGCGGGACGAAGGGCAGGTGCTACACACCGTCAAGGAGCTGCGCGAGTTGCTTTGGCGGCGCCTTCCGGACAAACCGCGCTTCACGGACGAGACCTTGCAGACGGTGATCGGCCCGCCTTCAGGCCAACGGCCTGCCGCAAGCCAGCCCAGGGCAAGCGAGGAACGAGCGCCGCCCTGGGTCTGGAAACAATGAATGGGCAAAGCCCCAACGGGGCGTAACAATTTCCCTCCGTTATGCCGCAATCACTCGCCCGCGTCGTATTACATGTCGTCTTCAGCACAAAGAACCGCGTTCCATTTCTCAAAGACCCGGAACTCCGCGCCCGGCTGCACGCCTACATGGCTGGCGTCCTTCAAGTTATTGGCTGCGAAGCCATCCTCATCAATGGCGTCGAAGATTGCGGCGGCGTGCGCGCTTGGCAGTTCACGAAATCGGCAGCACCGCCCTCGGTCTGATCGTCCCCGATTCCCTTCTCGACGGTGATCGTCATCGGCTTGGATTTCCTGGCGAAGATCGAACTGCGCTTCGCCGTGGGCCGTGGAGGCGGTGCGGAGCAGTGGGCGCGTGATCCGACCCACCGGCTATGCCCGTTACTTTCAGGACTGCGCCGGCCTTTTCCCACGCGCTGTCTCGCGGACTCGGCTCTTCGCTGCGTTTCGCCCCCCGCTTTCGCCCGCGGCGAAACTCCGCTCTGGATGACGGCAGCTTTTTCAAACTGACCCACCACTCAACCCGAACGCGGCGGTCAGATCGTCTGGCTCAAATACCCGCCGTCCACGCGGAGGTCGGTGCCGGTGATGAAGCTGCTGGCTTTTTCCGCGGCGAGGAAGACGCAGGCGCCGATGAGTTCCTCGCTTTTGCCGAAGCGCTGCATCGGCGTGTGGCCCCAGATGGCCTGGGTGCGCGCGGTCGGGGTGCCGTCTTCGTGGAAGAGCAGTTTGCGGTTTTGCTCCGCGGGGAAAAAGCCGGGCGTGATGGTGTTCACGCGCACGCCGTGGGTGGCCCACTCGCGGGCGAGGAATTGCGAGAGCGAGAGCACGGCGGCTTTGCTGGCGGAGTAGGCGACGACGCGGGAGAGCGGGAGGTGCGCGCTGACGCTGGCGATATTGATGATCGAGCCGC
>JAYSTZ010000771.1:0-5937 GCA_043719365.1 Verrucomicrobiaceae bacterium
CGCCGCCACCGCGTCGAGCGCGAAATAGCTCCGGCCACACCCCGCACACGTTGCACGGGTGTGACCGCGTTGTGATGTAAAATCCGCGTAGCGGAAAAACAACAACAGCCTCGGTGAGGAACGAGCCCACGGTCAAACGCAGGAGGAGATTTGCCGCGTAGTGGCTTAACAAAAGACCACGAACGCTGTTGTCATCCTGATAAATCGGGACACATCGTTCTCACGCGATTCTGACAAAGTAGAATTAATTGCAAAGCGGCAAGGGCCAATGACCGGAGGTGACTGTGCGGGTAGAGTTGTATTTTGACAGCGGAGCAGGTGCCCGCAGTGCTTGGGGGGCTGAGCCACGGAACGCCGATCCGTCGGAGGAAGATTGCACCGATACGGTCGCGAGGGCATCATCCGCCTTGCCAAGAGCTATGAGACTACAAAAACCGACGCGCATTTCCGAACTTCAATCCGCAGTGATCGCGCTGAGCTTTTTCGGGGGCATCGCGTCGGGTGAGGAACCGAAGAACGCCGATTGGGCGGCCTACCTTGGCGGGAAAGAGCGCAGTCTTTACTCCCCGCTTCAACAAATAACCCGCGAGAACGTAGGCCAGCTTGATGTCGCGTGGACTTACGATACTGGAGACAAGAGCGAGTATCAGGCGAACAACCTGATCATCGACGGTGTGCTCTACACGCCTTCGCCGACGAGGAAAGTCATCGCGCTCGACGCGGCTACGGGCAAGGAACTGTGGAAGTGGGACCCTGCCGCCGAGCGTTCCGGAAAAGGTCCGGCCCGGCAGCGAGGTTTGGTTTATTGGGCGAATGATACGGGCGGAGAACGCCGGTTGTTCACCGGAGTCGGCGGCTTCCTTTTTGCGCTGGACGCGAAGACGGGCGAGGTCATCCGGAGCTTCGGGGAAAACGGATCGGTCGCCCTCGGTTCGGGCCTGAACACTCCGGGTGTGATCTATAAGGACGTGCTCATTTTAGGCGGTGTCGGCGGGACGGGCTCGGTGCGGGCGCTGGATGTCCGGACGGGCGCGCAACGATGGATTTTCCACCTCATCCCGCGCCCCGGCGAAGTGGGATACGAGACATGGCCAAAGGATGCTTACAAGACGGCGACGGGCGTGATGCCTTGGTGCGGGCAATCGCTCGATGAAAAGCGCGGGGTTGTTTACGTCGCTACAAAAACAGCCGAGCCCGATTTCTACGGCGGTGAGCGGCACGGGATGAACCTCTTCGCGAACAGCGTGCTCGCACTGAACGCCGCGACGGGCGAACGGCTCTGGCATTACCAAATCGTGCATCATGATCTGCTGGACAAGGATCTGCCGTGCCCTCCGGTTTTGCTGACCGTGAACCACCACGGCGAAAAGATCGACGCGGTGGCGCAGGGGTCGAAGCACGGTCTGCTGTTCGTTTTCAACCGGGTGACGGGCGAGCCGCTTTGGCCGATCGAGGAAAGGCCCGTGCCTGCGTCCGATTTGCGAGGCGAAAAGGCATGGCCGACCCAGCCTTTCCCCACGAAGCCCGCACCGCTGATGCGTCAGAAATACACGGAAGCAGATGCATCGGATATTTCGCCGGAGACTTATCAAATCACGCTGGACCGCATCCGTGCCTCGCCAAATTTCGGCCCATTTCCCGCACCCAGCCTGAATGAGACGGTGATGTTTCCAGGATTCGACGGCGGGATGGAATGGGGCGGCGGCGCGGCGGACCCAGATGGCACGTACTACGTGAACGTGAACGAGATGCCGTGGCTCATGCAGATGGTGGAAACCCGGCGCGCTGACGGCTCCCCGCTCGTCCCCGGCGAGCAGGACTACATGGTCTTTTGCGGCGCGTGCCACGGCCTCGACCGAAAAGGGAATCTCGCTGCGGGATTCCCGCCATTGCTCGACGTGGGCAAGCGAAAGACTCGCGCCGAGATAGAGCAAATCACCCGTCAAGGCGGCGGCCGAATGCCCGCATTTGCATCCATGCCCGAAGCGAAGCGTGCTGCGGTGCTGAACTACGTGTTCAACGAAGAGTCGCCGTCCGCGTCCCGCAGAGAGCCGGGACTTCCGGCGACCGTCGATACCAGCGCTCCACCGGCTTACGCGTTTGGCGGATTCCGCCGCTGGCTCGACAAGGAAGGCTACCCCGCAATCAAGCCCCCATGGGGCACGCTGAACGCCGTGAATCTCAATACCGGCGAGATCAAATGGAAAGTTCCCCTCGGCGAATACGCGGAACTGACCGCTCGCGGAATCGCGCCGACGGGCACCGAAAATTACGGCGGTCCCGTCGTCACCGCAGGCGGGCTGATTTTCATCGGAGCGACAGCCGACGAAACATTCCGCGCTTTCGACAAGGAAACCGGCAAAGTGCTTTGGAAAACGAAGCTGCCCTTCGGCGGAAACGCGACTCCGAGCACCTACATGGTCAACGGGCGGCAATACATCGTAATCTCTGCGGGCGGAGGGAAATCGGGGCGTCCTGCCGGCGGGAGCTTAGTCGCTTTCGCGCTTCCTGACTCGAAAAAGCCGGAAGGCAAACCGTAAGCTTGTGGGGTTCTTTGTGCATGGCGGGTCTTCCGTTGAGCGCAACCGTGGAAAATGGGTTTGATATTGGTGAAACTGGGGTTATATGGCCGCGACAAGTTTCCCCTCAAACCATTTATCCTCGGTCATTATGAATTCTCGCCAAAACCAACACATCCTCTCCACCCGTGTATCGCCAGCGATCCTGCTGCTTGCTGCTGCCACCGTATTCGCCTCGCAATCGCACGCGGCGAACATCACTTGGGACGGCGGCGGAGGGGATGCGAATTGGGGCACGGTCGCGAACTGGAGCACGGATATCGCGCCCATAGCGGCGGATGCGTTGTTTTTCGCGGGGACGACAAGGCTCGCTAATACGAACAATATCACTGCGGGGACGGCGTTTGCGGGCGTGACGTTTAATGCTGGCGCGGGCGCGTTTGTGCTGGGCGGAAATCAGGTGGCGCTCACGGGTGGAATCACGAATAGTTCGTCGAACCTTCAGACGATCAATCTTTCACTGAATCTCAACGGCGCGGCGGTTGCGGTGAGTCGCGCGCTCGATGTCGGCGCAGCGGGCATGGCGATCAATGCAGCAGTGACGAACTCCGGCACCGTGAACTCTGCGTTGACCAAAGCGGGAGCGGGCACGCTGACGCTTGGCGGGACTTGGGACAATGTGAACGCGTTCGCAAATGTGACGGCAAATCAGGGGCTGGTGAATTTTGCAAACGGCGCAGGAATTACAATGGGCGCGGTGAACACGGCGCAGAATCTTCTCATCGTGAACGGCAACAATGCGGGCACGACGATGACGCTCGGCACCGGCGCATCGTTCACGGGGCGAGGCTTGATCAAGGTCGGGAACGCGGGGACGACGATGGCAAACAATGCTGTGTTCAACGTCTCGGGTGGAACGATGACGCTTGCCACGAGCGGTGCAAGCGGTCAGGCCCGCATCGGCATCGGCGAGCCGACGGGCGGGGTGGGCGTTTCTATTTTTAATGTAAACAGCGGCATTGTCAGCATTCCGGGAGCGGGCGCGAACGACGGTATCTTTGTGGGTGTTCGCAGTCATTCGCAGGCGAATTTCTCGGGCGGCACGACGACGACGAATCGCTTGTGGTTTGGCTGGACGGGCGCGATCGCGCTTGCCAGCACGACGCGGGATTTGTCCATCGGCGGGTCCGCGATTTTGAATGTGAACAATACGATGAACATCGGTTCAGGCGCGACGGGTAGCGGGCTGCGCACGACGACTTTTAATCTCGGCGATGGGACGGCTGGAAACGGGGCTTTTAATACGGTGGCATTTTCGGGCGGCGATGTGGGCACGCCGCTTACGGGCTGGAACAATATCGTGAACTTCAACGGTGCCGTGGTGAAAGTCCTCGGCGCAGGCGGGAATGCCGGTGCGCTCACCAATTTCCTCGGCAATAGCGATACGGTGAATGTGAAAGTCGGCGGTGCAATCGTGGATACGAACGCGCTCGACGTTACGATCTCGCACACGCTTCTCGCCGGGGCACCGAGCGGCGGATTTGAAAAACGGGGTGCCGGCGTTCTTTCGCTGACCGGAACTGCGAGCACATACACGGGTGCGAATGTCCTCACCGGCGGCACGCTTGCGGTGGCGACTTTGGCGAACGGCGGTGCAAGCAGTTCCATCGGTGCTTCGACCAATGCGGCGGCAAATCTCGTCTTTAATTCAGGCACGCTGCGCTACACGGGAGCGACCGCGACGACCGATCGAAATTTCACGATCAACGCCGGGCAAAATGCGAACTTTGATATTTCGACATTAGCCACGGAACTGACGGTCGGCGGTGTCTCAAATCCAAGCGCGGGCGGATTGGTGAAGTCCGGCAATGGCATCCTCACGCTCAGCGGCGCACAGGCTTTCACGGGAGCGACGGTGGTGAATGCCGGCACGCTGCGCGTGAACGGGAGCCTCAATACGGCCTCCGCTGTCTCCATCGCAAACGGCGCTATCCTCGGCGGAACGGGTGCCGTAGGGACGGTGAGCACAGTGAGCGGGTCGCGCATCGCCCCCGGTGCGGGCCTCGGGACTTTGACGGCAGGCAGCGTGACGCTGGCTGAGGGGGCGTTCATGGACCTCGATTTGGGCGGCGGAAATGACCAACTCAATGTTACAAGCGCCGGCGGGTTGACGCTGAATGGCGGAGCGCTTGCGCTTTTTAACACGGGCACGGCAACTGCGTTCTCGGGAGTAGGAACATTCCCGATTTTTGACTACAACACGAGCTTCGGCGGCTCGTTGGAGAATGTGAGCATCGCAAACCCGGTCGTCGGGAAACTTTATAACATCGCGAACAATGCCGGTTCGACGACGATCGATTTGTCGGTTGCAAATGCCACCGTTTCGCAATGGGACGGCTCGGACGGCGACGACCTTTGGACGACGGCGGCGAACTGGTCCGCCGGAATTCCTTCCGGTGCTGGAGCGGTCGCGCGATTCGGAACGCTGGCGGCAGCGGCGAGCACGATCAGCCTCGATGGAGACCAGACCGTCGGGAACATTATATTCGACAATATTGATGGCTACACGCTCGACGGCGGAGTGGACACCCTCACTCTCGATAACGGCATCGCCGCAGGCGCTGTCAATGTCCTGGTGGGCGACCACACAGTGGCTGCGGCGATCACGCTGGAGGGCAATATGTCGAGCAACATTGCTGCCGCTAGCAGCCTTACGGTTAGCGAGGCGATATCCGGTTTGGGTTCGCTCACAAAGACAGGCGCTGGAACACTCATCCTTGAAGCCAATAATGATTACGGCGACACATTCATCAATGCGGGCACATTGGAACTCGCTGCGGCCGGTGCGCTCGGGAATGATGCGGTTGCCATCGCAGGCGGCGCGACGCTCAACGCAAACCGGACCGACGATTTCACGATCCCCAACAACATTTCCGGCGCGGGCACTTTGGTCAAATCGCAGACCAGCATCCTCGACCTCACGGGGACGAACACATTTGGAACGCTGCTCATCAATGCGGGGTTTGTCCGGATAGATTCAGCGACATCCATCAGCGCCAACACTGCGGTCACGCTGACCGGTGGAACGTTTGACCCGAACGAAAACAACATCACCATCGGAAGCTTGTCCGGAACGGGCGGCTCGATTTTGGATAATGGAGCTTCCTCGGCCATCACCACCGTGACCGTGAATCAAACGACAAACGGGACGTTTAGCGGAACGATTGACGATGGCGTGGGGCAATATGTCGCCCTTACGAAAGCAGGCGTCGCAGAGCTCATACTCGGCGGCACGATTGGAAATTCATTTACGGGCAACACGACCGTCACCGGCGGCACGCTCACTCTCGCGAAAACCGGCGGCGTGGCCGCGATCGTCGGCAACATCACAATCGGCGACGCAGTCGGCTCGGACGTT
>JAYSTZ010000772.1:0-15615 GCA_043719365.1 Verrucomicrobiaceae bacterium
CCGCCTGCCCTCGGACATCAGTTGCCCCGCTGCCTCTTGGGCAACGCTGAGGATGGATCCGGTGGCCACAATTGCGCAGTCTTCATCGCCGTCCATCACTCGAACCGGCCCTTCACAGAATCCTCGAACGTTGTGCAGGACGGACTCGCCCGCTTTGCCCAACCGGATATAGGAGGGGCACGGATTTCCCGCGAGCCACTGGACACTTTCCCGAGTCTCGCCTGGGTCCGCAGGAGAAAGGACGGTCATCTGCGGCAGACTACGAATGACGGCGATATCCTGCACTGCATGATGGGAATAACCCAGACTCCCGTAGGCAAGCCCGGCACCGACGGAGCAAACCGTCACCGGAAGCCTGTGATACGCGATGTCATTGCGGATTTGCTCAAAGCACCGCAACGTCGGAAAATTGGCAATGGAGTACGTGAAAACATGCCAGCCCTCGGATGCGAGACCGGCGGCAACTCCGGTCATGTTTTGCTCAGCGACGCCAGCATTCAGAAAGCGGTCGGGAAATTCGGCGGCAAATGGTTCGACGACGGAATATCCCAGATCGCCAACTACGAGAAAGATGTCGGGATGACTCCGCGCCTGAACGATTAACTCCTGAATAAATGCGGTTCTCATGGTTTGCGAAGACCTTCTAGCGCCTGCTCAAGCAGCCCGGCATCCGGTGAACGATAATGCCATTCGAGCGTGTCTTCCATGTAATCGACGCCTTTTCCTTTGACTGTGTGAGCGATGAGGCAATTGGGCTTTCCCGATTCCCAAGGTCCGCAGTTCAGCGCTCCGCGGATCGCATCGTGGTCATGCCCGTCGATCTCACGGACCGACCACCGGAACGCGCGGAATTTGTCCGCGAGAGGCTCCAGTTCCATCACGTCACTCACTCTTCCGAGGCTCTGAATCTTGTTGTAGTCAACGATCAGCGTGAGGTTATCGAGCCGATGCTGGGGCGCAAACAGGATGGCTTCCCAGTTTGAGCCTTCGTCGAGTTCCCCGTCGCTCAGCATCGCGAAAACCCTCCATGCCTGTTTCCGGCGTTTTGCCGAAAGCGCCTTGCCACAAGCGAAAGGAAGACCGTGCCCGAGAGAGCCCGTCGAAAACTCAACACCAGGAACTTTGTGGCTGATATGGGCCATCAAACGAGAGCCGTCCTCACAATAAGTTCCAAGCTCCTCCACGGGAAAAAACCCGCGGAGCGCTAAGGTCGCGTAGAGCGAGCAGCACGCGTGGCCTTTGCTCAAAATGAACCGATCCCTCCCGGCCCATGATGGTTCATCAGGGCGAACCTTGAGCACGTCTGAGTACAACACAGCGAGAAGGTCAGCCATTGAGAGGGCCCCGCCGATATGGGAAGCCTTGGCCTTTGTGACCATTGCAACTGCGTGACTGCGAATCTCTCTTGCGAGCTTTACGCTCATTGTTTCACAAAATACGAAATGTAGGGGTCGGTAGGAAAGCGTTTCAATTCTACTTTGGTCATGTCGAAGGATTCGAGAAGTGCGGTCGTCTCTCCCGGAAACTCCGGACAATTCAATTCGTCGAATGCGAGAATCCCCCCCTTCACAATGCGGGGATAGATGTGTTCGAGAGCGGCCTTCGACGGCGCGTAGATATCGAAATCGAGATACAACAGGCTCACGAGCAAATGCGGGTTTTCTTTTACGTAACGAGGAATCGTGACGCACGCATCACCCTCGACAAGTTCCACTTTAGGAATATGGCCGAGCGGACGATTCTTGTCGTGAAGGGTCACCAAACCCTGAATTTCGGCAGCCATTCCCGACGCAATTCTTAGCCCTCCTTGAACGGAGTGCTCCGACGCATTGGCGTGAAGATCGTTCGCATGGAGACTTGGAAATCCCGAAAACGTATCAAATCCAATGATGCGCCGTGTGTGGTTGTACGGCTCGTAGATCGCCGAAAGGTGCGCCCAGCTCATCAGCCCGCCGCCCGCATAGACGCCACACTCGACGATGCTGCCGTGTGTGTTCAGAACGGCTTTGAACAAATCGTTCTTTACCAAAAAACGGGCGATATCCTGCCGTCTCACGTGGCGCGGAAAATTCTGAAGTCGAAGCTCCACTGCGCAATTGGATTCTTGAAATGCTACGGCCAGGTCCGCAACCGTTCCTTTTTCAGAAGTGGTGTGTTTCGCGGTGTGACAAAATCCAGTCGGTTTTTCGTTCATGGTGCTGATTGTAAGATGATTGATTTAATGGCCGCGCATACATAGGCGACTTCGTCTCCTCGCAGGCAGACTCCGGACGGAAGATTCATGGCATGGTCGCCGACAAATTTCGCGACGGGAAGGGCTTCTTGCTTGAGCGGCCAGATCGGATATTGGCTGATGGCTGGAAAGACAGGGCGCGTGTCCACATTGCGCGCTTTGAGGGCGGCACTCAATTGATCGCGGCTGATCGGGGATGACTCGCTGAGCAGGATGCTCGACATCCAATAAATGCTCCGAGTTCCTTCGGGTTCGCGATTGAGTTGCACATGAGGAACCCCGGCAAGTCCCTTTTCGTACCAATCAAAGATCCGACGTTTCGCCGCGACCATCGAATCGTTCCGCTCCAACTGCCCGAGGCCAATCGCGGCCTGGACGTTCGACATCTTGTATTTCAAGCCATTGCTTTGAATCCAGAACGTCCCCGGCTTGCGGCCCTGATCCCAAATGGAATACGCCTTTTCATAGAGCGCCGGATCGTCGGTCAGCAGCATCCCTCCCTCGCCGGTGACCGCGAGTTTCGCGCCCTGAAAGCTGAAACACGAAAAGTGACCGAAACTTCCGGTTCGCTTCCCATGATACTCCGCCCCGACGGACGGAGCCGCGTCTTCCACCACGTAAAGGTTGTGCTCTCGCGCAATCGCCATGAGTGCATTCATATCGCACGCATGGCCATACAGATGCACCGGCATAATCGCCTTCGTGCGCGGAGTAATTTTCGCACGTACAGACTCAGGGGAGAGCACCCAGGTATCCCGGTCGATGTCCGCAAAAATGGGGGTCGCTCCGACATAGAGGACCGCGTTCGCAGTCGCGACCCATGTGATATCCGGAACAATCACTTCATCGCCCCGCCCAATACCAAGTGCCAGCAATGCGATATGGAGCGCCCCGGTGCAACTCGATGTCGCCATTGAGTGGTTGACGCCCACATATTCGGCGAACTGCTGCTCGAACGCCTTGAGATACTTGTTCCACTGGCTGTTCCAGCCGTAGCGCGCTGCATCATAAGCATAGCTGCCTTCCCTCGCAGAAATGGAAGGGCCAGCCGTAAGGATCATCTTTTCACCCACAGGAACTGCCGGGCGCTCTGCTACCGTATCCATGCGGACAAAGAAATCATCCGCCGGGGCGGGGTCTTCCGCAGGGAGCGGAATCAGGGCGGTGCTCCCGCCATTAACCACCGCTCTGAGCGGCATTCGGGCTGTTTCCGTGAAGCCGAGGCGGCCGTAAAACTGGATCGCAGCCTGATTGCTTGCCAAGACGCGAAGATAGAAACCCTCCGGCCAAAGCGTCGTCCGCGCCCATTCCATAAGTGCGGTCATCGCTTCTGTCATGATCCCGGGATTGGTTCCCTTCACTCCACGGACGACATTATCGACTTCCATGAGCCGTTCGTCGTTCAGGCAACTCGCGAACCCCAAATGACCAACGCTATTGCCGTGCCGATCTTTGACGAGGAACAGGAGGCGATCCTGCACATCGAGAAGCTTCGTCGTCAGCCACTTTGCCGTCCCCGCATCCGTGACCGGAAAGCGCGTCGGGTAAGCGATAAAGTTCTCCTCCCGCCATTTAGAAAATACTGAAATGAGTTGCTCATCATCGGCCTGAAGGCGGCAGACAGGAAGGAGCATGCCGCCGGATGCCCCCAGCTTAATTCCACGGGTGTAGAGGGCTTCCAGACTCGCCGTTTCTTTGAGAAAGGCGAACTCAGCGATGATTGCTTTTGCGAACACGGAGTTCGGGGTCGAAGTTTGCATGTCGGTTTCAGGCAGATTTAGCAAACGCTTTGATCCGGTCCACCATATACTCGATCATCGCACTCGTTAGTCCCGGATACGTACCGAGGAACAGCGCTTGATTCATGATTGCATCGGCTCCTGTCATCTCGCCGATGACGCGGAATGCTTCGGGACGGTCTTTTTTCAACTGAACGAAGACCGGCTGGCGCAGGAGATTGCCGCCGAAGAGCATCCGGTTACCGATTTTCTGGTCGTCGAGGTGACGCCCTAGTTGACTGTGCGTGAAAGGCGCGGTCGGGCGCACACGGAGCATGAAGCCGAACCACGAGCATTCCGTGCTGCATCCCGTCGTATCCCAGCCGAAGCCCTGCGGCGTCCAGCCGGTCGCGTGGGTCGGCAGGGAAAACTCGAAAAATTCATCCAAGTCCGCCAGCCCGGTGCGCAGCATATCCCAGTTGCGCTTTCGAGCTTCGATAAACGCAGGCAGTTTTTTGAGCTGCTGACGGCCTATGGCGGCCTGCGGGTCGAGCGGTTTGAGATTGTACCCGAGATGGCTGTAGATGTATTTGTGATCGTAGCCTTCCGGGAGTTCGCCGAGCTGCCAGCCAAAGCGTTTGTTGCAAGTGTTGTCTTTGCCGCTCGCGCACCAGCAATCGCGGCCCCAATCCCGGAAACTCTCGACGTAAGTCTTGAGCGGCGGACGATGCACAATATTGACCGCGCCGCCCTCACCCATCGTGAGATGATGCGGTGGATAAAACGACTGCGTCGAAAGGTCGCCCCACGTTCCGGTGTAGCGGGTGATGTGGGTGCCGTTGCTGGGAATGCCGGGCGAGTTTTGCGTAAAGCCGAGCGCCGCTGCGCGCGCGATCGGCATGGAATACGTGCAGCCAAGCGCGTCGCAATTATCCTCAATGAGCCAAAGGTCGTTCCGCTTGCAAAACTCAAGGACGGCACCGAGATCGAACGGATTGCCCAACGTATGGGCGACCATCACGGCTTTCGTTTTTCCTTTTTGAAATGCTGCTGCGAGCTGCTCCGGACGGAGGTTGCCGGTGTACGGATCGTTGTCGATAAAGACCGGGATGGCTCCATTTTGCACAATCGGCGCGACCGTCGTCGGGAATCCGGCGGCTGCGGTGATGACTTCGTCCCCGATCTGAATTCGTTTGTGGGAGGGGATTTTGTGACTTGTGAGGGCGGAGAAAGCGACGAGGTTTGCCGAAGATCCGGAATTCAAAAGGAGCGAGTGCCTTACGCCGAGCAACGCCGCGAGTTCGCTTTCAAATGCAGCGCCTTCCGGCCCGAGCGTGAGCCAAAAATCAAGCGTCGCGCCGACCGCTGCTTCCACTTCGTCCTCCGTGAAGACCCGCCCGGCGTAGGGAACAACCGTCTTTCCAGGCTCGAACTCTGTCGGACGCGCCGAATCGCCCGCTGGCCTGAAATTGCTATGAACGAGCGCCGAATATTCCCGAGTCAGCCGCAGGATTTCGGCTTTGAGTTCCGTTGCCGATTTCATAGAAGTGAAGCAACCGCGAGCACGGTGCCTGCGGAATACCGGTATGCAGAGGTGAGAGGACGAAAACGGTGGAGCTTCCCGCTATTGCCGTTGCGGCATTGATTGAGTGTTTCGGCGTGCATGAAAAATTAGTGCGTGAAGGCCAACCCGGAACCGTTGTCGCCGGGGAGCAAACTCGTCGCGTTCCGAAGGGAGTCCAGCGGTTTTACCAGACTTTCCAAGGCGCTCCCTCCACCCACATTTTGTTGAGCATCTCGGTCTCGCGGTAAGTGTCCATGCACTGCCAGAAGCCTTTGTGCGAATAGGCCTTGAGCTGCCCGGCACGCGCAAGTCTTTCGAGCGGCGTGCGCTCCAGCACACAAGAGTCGCCGTCGAGGTATTCGCCGATGGCTTTTTTGAACACGAAGAATCCGCCGTTGACGGGCTGAAGCTCGTTCTCCGGCTTCTCGTGAAAAATGCGAACCTCTCCATCCTCAATCGTGAGCGCTCCAAACCGTCCGATCGGATGCACGGCGGTCAGCGTCGCGATTGCGCCGTGTTCTTTGTGGCAACGAATGGAGGCGTTGATGTCGCTGTTGGTGAGCCCGTCGCCATACGTCATCAGAAAATCCTCATCTTGGTCGATGAACTTGAGCACCCGCTTGAGCCGCCCGCCCGTCATGGTTTCCTGACCGGTGTCCACCATGGTCACTTTCCAGTCTTCCTCGTCGTGATTGCTCTGATACTCGATCTCGGGCGTGCGGCCCAGAGTGAGGGTCACGTCGCTCGTGCTCCAGTTGTAGTTGCGGAAGTAGTCTTTGATGACTTCGCCTTTGTACCCAAGGCAGAGAATGAACTCCTTGTGCCCGTAATGAGCGTAAGTCTTCATGATATGCCACAAAATGGGCCGCCCCCCTATCGGGACCATGGGCTTGGGCCGGAACTCAGTTTCCTCGCGCAACCGTGTGCCGAGACCTCCGCAGAGAATGACTACTTTCATGGCAGACGGGATTGAGAGATTGAAAATACCATTTTTCGATGATTAACGAGTTTTAGAAATAAATGAGATCGCTGAAACTATGGCGCATCCCTGCTTCTCGCAAGAACCGGATTCGCATTCACCGCACTTCGGTCACTTTTCTCCGTGATTTTACAATTTTTACAACCCGATTCGCATCCAATCGGACCGGTAATCCGTCCAGAAACCGATCGCGAATCACGGCATCCACCGCGCTTTCAGTGTGTCTTCATTGCTTGCAGTTTTGGCGCGAGGAAATCGCCAACGAGCGCCGCCACTTGCTCGCATCCTGAAGTGTTAAAATGGCAGTCATCGTAAAAGACAGAATCGTTCTTCGGGAGCGTTTCAGCGAGGTCGAAACACTCGATATTTTCTGCGCGACAGACAGACAGCAACCTCCGGTTGAAATCAGCCATTAACTTTGCCAGAACCTGGCTTGGGTACGCGCCATCGTCCGTATGTCCCCATAGCAGCGCTTCAAGTTCCGGGGACGGATTGGCGGTGTAAACAGTCGGTTGAGTGATGAAAACAAGTTCCTGCTGGCGTTGGCGACACAGCGCTACGAGTGCCTTGAGGTCTTTCTCATAGCGATCGAGGGCCACATTCAGCAGAGCTTCGGAAGGGGCTTTCAGTGGATTTTTGGCGAGCAAGGTCCGCCGGAGATTTCTTTGAATTTCATACCAATCGCCGGCGTTATCTTGCACGACCCGTCCGGGACGAGATCGGGACAGGCGCTCTCGAACCAATCCGGTGAGGGCCATACGGCGGTACCAAGAGCCGTTTGTCGGCAACTCGGAAAGTGTCTCGCGATCAAGTCGCTGCACTCTTTCTTCGTAGTCGCCACGAAGGAAAGCACCGAGGTCGTTGACTCCACTCATCACGACTACCGTATTGAACCTTGCTGCGTGCCGGTAATGCCGCAGGAGGTATTCATGATGGCGGACGATGTGGCCGCTTTTGCCTGCGTTCCCGACGGATATTTCAACGCCCGCTGCACCACTCAATCGCGGCCCCAACAGCCACGGCCAACTCTTCGTGTCGGTGATGTAGAGACACTCGACGGCACTCCCGCCGACGAAGAGCACATTCGTCGAAGGCTTGGCAAATCCCTCCTCCGGCCCGCGCACCCCCAAATGATTCACGGAGAAAACGCGCGGCCCGCTGATGCCAAGCATCCCCTGCCCAGTCATGGTCTCGATTCGCATCGGCGAACGCGGCAGCAGCGGATCGACTTTTGGGCGAAGCAAACGGACTCCAACCTCGGCTAATCCGAGCAGCAGCATCGCCGCGAAAACAACGACAATCGCGCGAACCGCGAGACTACGGCGACCCGCAATCCACCAAGCGCAGCCAATCCAACCTAGCGCGAGAATGGCAAGCACAACGTCCACAGAGTTGAAGAAATACCGCTCCTGCGTCGCCGCGTCGATCGCGAGAAAAAGCCCATTCAGCAACGACGGCAGGGCAATCAGCGATGCGCGGATTACCCGCGAGCGAGTAGTTTCACTCATTTAGAAAGCGATTTCCCGTTTCAAAAAAGCGTGTAAATAAACGGTGCCGCACCGGGCGAAACGAGCGCTACCGCGATGAGGCAGCCGACGCCGAGCAGCACGATGAGCACGGGGATCAGCCACCACTTTTTATTGTGCTTTAGCAGATCGATAATTTCGGCGACGAGGCTTACGGGCTTCGCTTCTGCGGACGTTTCAAATGATTTTTGTTCGGGCTCGTCCATTGATTCAATATTGACGGAAATAGCGTTCACTGTCGGTAATTTTTTCGGCATCTTTCCAGTAAGTCTGGTCGGAAGGAAGAAACTCTCTCTCCATCGGGTCTTTGCCCGTGGCCCGCAAAAGGAAGCCGATCGGCGCGAAGACGAGATAGTAAATAGCGGCGATGATCGTGTTGGTGACGATCATCCCCATCGAGCAGCCGATGCAGTACCACACGTAATAAAACGGCTTCGCAATCGCAGGCACCACGCGACAGAGCAACCCCACTCCAAAGCCGATTCCCCCAAGCATCAGCGGCCATGTGACGAGTTGGTGGGTCTTGACGAGGTTGAAAAGCAATAGCACCGCGGCAATAATCGGGAAGCCGATCATCAAGCTCTTCCCAAAGCTGCGGCGGGCATCCGCGTCGGGGTTCCAGTTCACTTCTTTAAACGGATTCATCATGGCGTTAATCGAGTCTAAAACTTCCCACGTATTTCTCACGATCGTCGGCTCTCATCTGCGGTTGTTCGGTTTTATAGAGCACGCAGTTTTCCAAGACCAGAACGTCCATATCGCACGCCATGAAGCAGCGGTATGCGTCTTGCGGCGTGCAGACGATCGGCTCACCGCGGATGTTGAAGCTCGTATTCACGACTACGCCCACGCCGGTCTGTCGCTTGAATTCGCGGATGAGCCGATAGTAGCGGCGGTTCCTTTCTTCCGTCGTCGTCTGGATGCGCGCCGAGTAATCGACGTGGGTAATTGCAGGCAGCGCGCTGCGGGGGATGTTCACCCGCTTGCGCAAGTCCGGGTCGGCCTCCATGAGCTTGCGCTCTTCATCGGTGAGTTTCGTATGATGCTTTTCCAAGACCGGTGCGACGAGGAGCATGTAAGGCGATTCACGGTCGAGCTGGAACCATTCCGCCGCATCTTCCGCAAGACAACTCGGAGCGAACGGACGAAAACTTTCGCGGAACTTGATACGCACATTCATCTGCGTCTGCATCGCGGAATTGCGTGGGTCGCCGATGATGCTGCGGCAGCCGAGCGCACGCGGGCCAAACTCCATTCTGTCCTGAAACCATCCGCACACTTTGCCGTCGATCATCGCTTTTACCACCGCATCAAGAAGAGCGGGCTCGTCGTCGAAATGATGGTGCGCGATCTTTTCTTTCTCTAAAAAAATGCGGATGTCTGCGTCTGCAAACTTCGGCCCAAGGAGCGCGCCCTTCAGCGAATCACGGCCATTTTGCACGCGTGGCGCCTCGAGCAATTGATGAGAGATGAAAAGCGCGGAACCCAGCGCGCCGCCTGCGTCTCCAGCCGGTGCGGGAATCCAAATATCGTCGAAGATTCCGCTACGCAAAAGGATGCCGTTTGCCACGCAATTCAGCGCGACACCGCCGGCGAGAACCAGGTTTTTTGCGCCCGTAAGGTGCTTCGCATGGCGCGCCATTCGGAGGACGATCTCCTCCGTCACTTTCTGAATACTCGCTGCGAGATCCATCTCGCGCTGGGTGATTGCGGATTCCGCCGGGCGCGGCGGGCCGCCAAGAAGTTCATCAAGCGCCGGTCCCGTCATCGTGAGCCCTTGCGCGTAGTTGAAATACTTCATGTTCATGCGAAAGGAACCATCCTCCCGCAGGTCGAGCAATTTTTCGCGGATGATAGCGGCGTACTTCGGCTCTCCGTAAGGCGCGAGGCCCATGAGCTTGTATTCACCGGAGTTCACGCGAAACCCGCAGAAGTAAGTAATCGCAGAGTACAGCAGCCCGAGCGAGTGCGGAAAATGCAACGTCTTGAGCATCTCAATGCGGTTGCCGCGGCCATGGCCGATGCTCGCAGTGTCCCACTCGCCAACACCGTCGAGCGTAAGAATCGCCGCCTCATCAAACGGCGACGGGAAAAATGCGGACGCCGCGTGCGACTCATGGTGCCCGGTAAAAGCGACGCGCTTTTTATACGTTCCGTTGAGCGCCGACTTGATCTCGCGCGGGAGAAAAAGCTTCGTTTTCAGCCACAGCGGCATCGCCATCATGAAGGACTTCAGCCCTGCGGGAGCGTAGGCGACGTAGGTCTCAAGCAACCGGTCGAACTTCAAAAGCGGCTTGTCGTAAAACACCACGTAGTCCACCTCCTCATGCGTGATACCGGCTTCATCAAGGCAGTATTTCACCGCGTTTGATGGGAAAGCGTGGTCGTGCTTTTTACGTGTAAATCGCTCTTCCTGAGCAGCCGCGATGATCTCTCCGTCGCGGATGAGAGCAGCAGCACTATCGTGGTAGTAAGCGGAAAGTCCGAGGACGTAATGTGACATGGATTGGGCGAACCTCTCCGTAGCGAAGCGGCTCGCACCCGTCAAAGTCCGAACCAATAAGTTTTCGGCCGCATCAATTACAACCAGCCCGTGAAGATTTCGTTTTCAGGAAATCGCCTGGGCGAACTTCATCACCCCGCACGAACGATTAAAAACTCGGCGCTTTATCGCCCAACTGGTTTTTCCAGCAGAAAGCTGCCGAGCAGCATGGCATCGATCCCACCGTCGTAAAAGCAGCGGACCGCTTCCCGCGGGTGCATGACGACGGGTTCTCCCATCACATTGAAGGAAGTGTTCAGAATCATGTATTCGCCTGTGAGTCGTCCGAACTCGCTTATGAGCGCATGGAATTTTGGGTTGAAGTCGGACTTCACCGTTTGCGGACGGAGCGTGCCGTCAGCGTGAACCACGGCGGGCACTTTTGAGCGCTTTGCCTCGGTGCAAGTGAAGCTGGTGATCATAAAGAACTCGTCGCGTTCTTTTTCGAGATAGTCCGCTTTTTTCTCCCACAGCAATGACGGGCAAAACGGGCGGAAGCCTTCCCTGAATTTTACCTGCGCATTGATGATGTCCTTGTTCTCCGCCTTGTTGGCGCTCATCAAAATGGAACGATTGCCGAGCGCTCGCGGGCCACTTTCCATGCGCCCCTGGAACCATGAGACGATTCGATCTTTGGCAAGGAGTTCCGCCGCCGTCGCACTGGGATTTTCGACGCGTTTATAGCTGAGGTGGCGAGCCTTGAGCATGGCCTCAATCTCGGCATCGCCGTACTCTGGGCCGTGGTAAAGGTGCTCCAATTTGCCGATTGGAGCGCTGGGATTGGCCTCGTGGTAAACTTGCAGCGCCGCGCCCACTGCGAGCCCGCTATCGCCTGCGTTCGGGTAAATCCAGTGCTTGTCCACTTTTCCGGATTCCCATATCCGCTGGTTGAGTTTCACATTCATGAAAACGCCGCCGGAACACGTCAGATTACGCGTCTTTTCCTTCTCCATCCACGGGTAGGCGATATTCATCACCTGCTCCTCGAGGATTTGCTGGCCAGACGCCGCAAGGTCTTCGCGCGAGTATTTGCTCAGGAGCTTCTTGATCTCCACGGCCTCGTCGAAATGGTAGTGAACCGCACCGCCGTCGTTAAAACTGGCCGTCCGCCCAAAATCATGAGGTTCGACCAGCGCACCGTTTGAGAACTTCGGATAAAACGGCTCCAAGTCCTCATACGCCGGCTTCGGGTTCCCATACGGAGCCAAGCCCATCGTCTTCCCCTCGCCATCACCGTGCCACCAGCCCAGCGCCTCCGTGATATTACTGTAAAACCAGCCGATGGAAGCGGTCTGGTCCATTTCGTGGAGTCGTTCAAGTTTACCGTTCTCACCACGGAAGACGACACACGAGTATCCATCCCCCAGCCCATCAGTGCTCACGATCAACTGCTTCTCGGGGCTCCCGCTCGTAAAGTAGGCGGCAGCGGCGTGGGAAAGATGGTGATCGACGTGGACAATGCGCGTCTTTTTTCCCAACGGATACCTCTTGAAGTAAATCGGAAGCTTCTCCTCTCCAGAGCTCGCAAAACTCTCGATCCCCTGTCGGATTTTACGCTTCCAGCTCGGCGCCTGGTAGCGCTCATCGGATGGGTCCAGATCGAACAGGATATTGAAATCTGGTATCGTGAACCGCGTAGCGATAGCAACTACGTCGATGTCCTCCATTGTCAGCCCGGCAGCCTCCAGACAATACCCCACCGAACGAAAAGGCAGCCCTGCATGGTGCTTAATCCGCGAAAATCGCTCTTCCGCAACGTCCGCGATGATTTCGCCGTCCACAATCAGTGCGGCGCTGCTATCGTGGCCTTTATGAAGTCCGAGTATGTTCATCAGTCCGCCGGAGGTAGCAGGGGATTTGCGCATCGCAAGCGGAGATTGACGATAAGCTGGATTTCCTCGCGAAAGCCCACTACGCAGAGCGCGCAATGAATCGTCCGTTACGCGTCGTGTGGATCACGTTTTTCCCGATGGAATGGCTCGCGGAGGCTCCGGAGGAGATTCGGAGCCTGTCCAAGGGTCATCCTGCTTCGTGGCAACGAGTCCTGCTCCGGGAGTTTCAAAAAGACCCGGCGATCGAACTCCATATCTTCGCCATCCGCAGGCTCTTCCCGCGGGACGTGATCTTCAAATCGGGCAACGCGACATTTTACTGCCTGAAAGCCCCGGGAAGCCTGCGGGCACCAACGCTGTTTTGGGTCGATAACTGGCTTTTGAAACGGCACATCAAAAACATCCAGCCCGACGTCGTACACGCGTGGGGTATGGAACAGGCGGCGGGCCTTGTCGCGTCGAGGCTTGGCTTCCCGTACGTGGTTTCGATGCAGGGCATCCTGAGCTGGCTCAAAGACCGCGTGCATCTCAATCGTTACGAAAGGTTCATGGCGTTTTTGGAGGGATGGGTGTTACCGAAGGCTCCTAAAGTGACGGTCGAAGCGGGATTCGCCGTCGATTTTCTTTGCGGGAAATGGCCGTCGCTCCAAGTGCAACAGATCGAGCACGCGCCCGATCCGCTCTTTGCTTTAAAGCCGCGTCAAAACGATCCGGAAAAACTCCGCTTCCTCAGCATCGGCGGCGTGAACAAACTCAAGGGGGCGGATTTGCTCTTCCGAAGCCTCGCGCAACTCGCGCCGGAAATCTCCTTCGAGCTGACCGCAATTGGCGACACTGACACGCCGCTCCACGAGTCGCTCCGCCGCGAACTTCCCCCGTCGCTGTTTGCCCGGGTCACATTCCGCCAGGGATTGAGCCCTTCGGAAATGGCCGAAGAAATGTCGCGTGCGACGATGATGATTTATCCGACACGAGGAGACACCAGCCCGAATGCCGTGAAAGAAGCCGTAGTCCACGGACTGCCGGTGGTTTCCTCCCGCGTCGGCGGAATTCCGGAATACCTCTTCCCCGATGAAAACGGGGTTCTGGTCAACGCAGGCGACGTTGACTCGCTAACCGCCGGCATTCGACACGCGCTTCAGCACGAAAACTTCTCCAAAGGCCGGGTCGATTCTTCAAGGCTCGAAAGCGTCCGCGACTACCTTTCCGCCGAAACCATGGCTCGCAAGTTCCGCGCGCTTTACGAGACGGCCTGCGGCGGGAAGTAAGTGCCAGCGGGCTTTCCATCGGCGGCGCGGAGCATCGGCCCGGCGGACCTTCCGCTGGCGATGACGGTGGGGATGCCGGCGTTCACTGCGATTTGCACGGCGTGGAGCTTGGAGGCCATTCCGCCTACGCTGAGGCGGCCTTTTTCGTCGCGGACAAACTTCGTGACTTCTTCAAAATTATCGACGCGCGGGATGAGCTTTCCTTTTCCATCGAGAAGGCCTTCGACGCTCGTGAGCAGCACGAGTAATTGGGCCTCCGCGAGAAGGGCGACTTCGGCGCTCAGACGGTCGTTGTCGCCAAATTTGAGTTCTTCCACAGCGACAGTGTCGTTTTCGTTGATAATGGGGACGACTTTGCTCGCCAGAAGGCGATCTAGTGTGGTGCGCACGTTTGCGTAGGCGATGCGACTGTCGAGGTCGCCATGCGTGAGGAGGATCTGGGCGACGGTGAATCCATGCTTTTGAAAATGCTCCGTGTAGCAGGCCATGAGGCGCCCCTGCCCGACGGCTGCGCAGGCCTGCCGGGCGGCGAGAGCCTCGGGACGTTCTTTGAGGCCGAGCGCGTCGAGCCCTGCCGCGACTGCGCCGGACGACACGACGATGACTTCGTGCCCTTCTTTCACCAAAGCGGAAATCTCCCGTGTGAGACGGGCGAACTGCTTTTGATCCAAGCCGACCCCGCGCTGTGTCGCGAGGATGCCGGAGCCGAATTTTACGACGATTCGTTTGCCCACCTATTTCCGCGACATGGAGGCGATTTGCGATTCGAGCTTTTCGACGAGCATCTCGGCGGTTTCGCGGGCGCGGCGTTCCTCGAGCAGTGCTTCTTCCAGTTCGCGGACGCGTTGCTGGAGATTGATGCGGATGCTGCCGCGTGTTCCGGCAAGTGTCAGATCCACGTCCGAGCGATCGCCGCTTGGGACGACCTCCGGCGGGATGAGATCCTTCACCTGCAACTGCGTATTATCGGTGCAGTTGGTGATGGAGCTTTCCATGGTGATTTCTCCCGCTTTCAGGAATTCGCGGATCGCGCCGACTGTAGTCGGGCCGTAGTAATGGTCTTCGCTCACCTGGATGAGATAATCCATTTCCAGCTCCGGTACCATCGGTGCCTTCATCCATGTTTCTTCGTCCGTGGAGACGCGATCGAGCGGCGAGACTTGTGCGTCCGCAGCCCATTCTCTGAGCTGTGAAAACGGGATGGGGCCGAACTGTGAGCCGTCGTGGGCTTTGCGCAGATACCAGTGGGAGTCTTCCATATTGGGTGTTATTCTTTTTTGTCGGGGGGAAGTGTGAGTTGCTGGCCCACTTGAAGTTTCTTTGGATCGGAAATGTTGTTGAGCTTTTGCAGTTCCGCAACGGTTATTCCGTATTGCTTGCCGATTTTTTCGAGCGACTCGCCTTTTACCACGATGTGGACTTTCGGTGCTGACGCGAGAACTCGCGGGACGGGCGCGGCTTCGGGCTCCACGACCGGCGCAGGAGCGGTTGCAACTCCGGGCACCGTGGCGGGAGCGGCTGTCGGCGCTTTGCCTTCGATCTGTCCCGTAAGGCGGTTGACTTGCGCAGTGAGTGCGTCGATTTTCGCGTTTTGCAACTCGATGAGTTTGCGCAACTGCGCCAACTCGGTCTGCACAGGATCCTGCGCGAAAGCGGAAACTCGGAACAGGGACGCCACCGTAATCACAGCGGCCAGCATTGAAATTCGAAGTTGCGGAATCATTTCTCTGACAATCTCCACAAACTTTGCCCGCAAGGCAAGGATGCGTTGTTCTCCGCCGTTAAAAAGGGTGTGATTAAAAGTGGAAAGTAGCCCGCGAACCGGAGGTAGCCTGAAAGGCAATCCCTTCGCGGTAATAGCCAAACGGCGAAGCCGCTCGAAACAAAAGTGTTGCTTCGCGAGTGGTGTTGAGCCGCGAAGGGATTGCCTTTCAGGCTACCTCCGGTCCGCGA
>JAYSTZ010000773.1:0-2581 GCA_043719365.1 Verrucomicrobiaceae bacterium
TACAACGCGGGTCGCACCGTGTGCGCGAAGCAGGCCGACAAACTCATCGAGCGGATGCGTGGAATGACCAATCGTGAGCACGACAGGCAAGGCAACTGGGTCGGCTTTCGGCTTACGCGGGACTTTGGAGGCTTTCATTTCACAGGAGACGTGTAGCGACGCCCCAAGCTCTGCGACCGCGGAGCCTGCTCGCTGCAGCGCGTTAGGCGTCATCGTTATCGCTTCGACGAGTCAACTGCCTTAATGAAATCTTCGGACGTCGAAACGGAACCAAGTAGCGTCTGCACAACCAGCAAGGACGCATCGTGATTACTCCTCGGGAGCTTTTCGCCGATGGGCTCAGCGCTGCAATCCGACAGCAGCACCGTCGAGTAATCGCGGAACATGGCGTCGCGAATGGTGGACTCGACGCAGATGCTCGTGGTGCAACCCGTCATAATCAACTGTGTCACGCCACGACGCTTGAGGATGGCATCCAAGTCCGTGTTGTAGAACCCGCTGAAGCGCGTCTTATAGATGACCTCATCCCCGGCTTGCGGCTTCAAGGGATCAACGATGTCCGTGCCCCAGGTGTCCCGCACGAGAATGCGACTCTCCCGGCCATCAGGTGTGCGAACGGTATCGCCCACATGAAGGAACTGATGGACAGCGCGATTGGGTGAACCTTCTGCGCCGAGGTCGGACAAATCAGGGAGATAACCCATCTTTAGGTAAACAATCGGCATGCCTACTTTTCGGGCCGCCGCCAACGCCCTGCCCGTCGGAGCCACCGCTTTCTGAATCCCGCTGATATCTATGCCCGCCCGTTCGAACATCCCGCCCTTTGAGCCGAAGTCATTCTGCATGTCCACCACGATGATGGCTGTTTTCCGAAGATCGATTTCAACCGGTCGGGGCTGGGCGGGTAGCTTGACGGCTTGGCTCACGCCCGCGTGAAGGCCGGTTTTGGTATCCCGAGGTCCGTCAGCAGCCCGGCCTGCTGCAACGAAGACGACGACAATAGCGACTAGAGCGGAAACGAGTTTCATGGGTTCTTATATTTGTTTGCGTGGAAAATGCAAATGTCGCCTCACGACCCCAAGCTCGGCGAGCGCGGAGCCGTTCGCTGCAACGCATTAGGCGTTGCGAAGCGTGCGACGCCGCAAGCACAGGGCAGCGCCGAATAAGAGAAGCATAGCCGATGCGGGCTCTGGCGCGGCGTAAGATACAGACAAGCTGGGGCTGCTGGGATCAAAGTGTAGCGAGTCGCCCGCGGTCGCGCTTAGGAGCATGCCATAATTGGGAAGAGTCAATGAATTCCAATCTGCAACAAGGCTCGTCACGTCCCATGTGACCGGAACATCACCGGCACCGATGACCTCTGAATTAGTGGCATAAGGCGCTCCGGTGACATCGCCGCCAGGCGTGGTCCAAGGATTACCACTGGACGCTTGGTTCCATGTAGCGTTGGAATTCCACGGAACGGCAACCGCATAGACATCCGAGTGCGTGCCCGATGGCTGCTCCCACCCACCATACTTAGTCAGTGTGAGTATCGCAGAGTCGATCACGACCCCGGCCGGAAGGGAGCTAAAGTCGAAAAGAAGGATCGAGTGCTGCGTGTTATCACTGGGGATATTGTAAACCGCCAAGAGAGAAGTGTCGTGAGTATTGACATCAAACGTGCCAATGCGGAAGGCCGATGTCGGAGCAAGAATATCGGTGGTGGCGCTAGCAGCGGCGGGATGAAGGATTGCGGCAGCGGAGGTGGCAAGGAGGGTGATGAGGTGTTTTAGTTTCATTGTATTGCTTTTGGGTTGTTATGGGTGAGGTGCGCGGAATGGACTAACTTGTTAATATACGTCCGGGGATTTTTTGCCCATGTATGGGACAAAGGGGCGGGAGGCACGGGGGGGGAATGCTATTTGCGGGTCGAGGGGCGGGAGGCAAGGTTCTTTCCGGGGGAAGTTGCCCCGCGTGACTAATCTCCGTTTGGTCATGCCAGGGGGGGCGGCAGGGGCGGTGTTGCGGGCACTTGGGGGCGTCCGAGTGGCTGTTGGGGCGATGTTGGGGGCCGGTGGGGCGGTCCGCGGGAGTCGGGGGAGAATTTCGCGTGAGAGGGCGGACAAAGCCGTTGACGGGGTTTTTTCCATGAGGCAAAGCGTGGGGTATGCAATTGCTCCCCAAAACTCTCCTCACTCTCGCCGCGTGCTGCGCGCTGGGCACGGTTTTCGCCGCCGATGAAAAGGGCGGCGGCAAGCTGACGATCGACATTCCCGCGGAGGTGCAGGCGACGATCGACAAGGAAAAGGGGGACGGGAAGGTGCATGATTTCAAGCGGGTGAATGAGAGCGATGGGACGACGTATGTGGTGGGTCTGGTCATCGACGGCACGCACTACGAGTTGCAGCTCGATGCGGGCGGGCGGCTGATGCGGAAGGAGATCGACGAGGTGGATGTGGGCGGGAAGCCGGTGACGATGGAGACGCTCCCGCCAGCGGTGAAAAAGACGCTGCTGCGCGAGGCCTACGGCGTGGAGATCAAGGAGATCGACGTGACGGATGCGAAGAAGGTTTACACGGTGGAGGTGACTTATGAGGGG
>JAYSTZ010000774.1:0-2580 GCA_043719365.1 Verrucomicrobiaceae bacterium
TCCCGCGGTCGCCGCACCCACGGGAACGGAAGACAGCCGGATGATCGTTGTCGGTGAATCCTCCGGCCTTGCCACCGAGAGCAACGCCGGACTCTTCAACACGCTCCGCGGGATTCCCGTGGGCGTCAACACGGACCATAAACTGAACCCCCGCCGGCAGCGGTATTTCGAAGGCCCGACCGCGAAGAGCAGCAAGCCCCCGCGCAGTGGATTTGCCGACGGCACAATTTTCCCGCCGCAACTCACCGGCTGTTTCATCGACCCGTGGGGCTGGCAGTATTGCATCGTGATGGACGCCGACGGCGACGACATGCTCGACCTCGGAGCCATCTACGCGGACCTCAGCGGCCCCGGAAATATCGTCCGGCAAAATCCCTGCGTCTTTTCCCTCGCGGCGGACGGCATTCGTGGAGCGCACGGCTACGAGGGACTATCGCAAAAGCCGAACGGCAACACTCCGGCGGATGATTTGTTCTCGTGGCGTTAGCGTAGAAGCGCGGCTACGGCATCCGCATCCTCGGGTGTATCTACGCCGAGGCTGATGTGTTTGACCTCTACGACGCGAATCTTCACGCCGTTTTCCAAGGCGCGGAGTTGCTCCAAAGACTCGGCCAGTTCGAGCAGCGTGGGCTTCCATTTTACGAACTGAAACAGCAGCTCCATCGAGTATCCGTAGATGCCTTGGTGGCGGAAAAAGCGGAGCCCTTTCGTCTCGTTGCGCACGTAAGGCAATGGAGAGCGGCTAAAGTAGAGCGCGTCCCCCGCGCGATCCATGACGACTTTCACAGCGTTGGGATTTTGCACATCGTCGCCGGGTTCGAAGACGCTGGCGGACGTAATCATCTTCACGGAAGTATCGTTGGTGAGTCCGCGTGCGAGCTTCGCGACAGTGCCGGGATCGACGAGCGGTTCGTCGCCCTGGACGTTGATGACATGCGTGAAGCCCTTTAGCTTTTTCTTCGCCACTTCGGCGACGCGGTCAGTGCCGGAGCGGCATCCTTCGGACGTGATGACGCACTCCGCTCCGAAGCTGGCGCACGCTTTCATGATGCGCTCGTCCTCGGTTGCCACGATGACGCGCTCGATCCCTTTCGCACGGCTGGCGCGTTCCCAGACGTGTTGAATCATCGGTTTTCCCGCGAGGGAGAAAAGCGGCTTTCCGGGAAAGCGGGTGGAAGCGTAGCGAGCGGGAATGACGACGGCGATTTTAGCGGGCATGGGTCTGGCGTAAGATGAACGAGGCGGCTTCTGCAAGGTCTTTGGCTACAAACACCGCGCCCTCGGACGAGGCATTTGCCCCGACGCCCGTCTGGACGAGGATCGATTGCGCACCGGCGGATATGCCAGCTTGCACGTCGCCTTCGCGGTCGCCGATCATCCACGACTTCGCGAGATCGATGTCGAGCTGTGCTGCTGCGTCGAGCAGCATTCCGGGATTTGGCTTGCGGTGATTGGACGGCGCTTCCGCGTGGTCGGGGCAAAAATAAGTGGCGTCGATCAAGCCGGGCCCGAGCAGATCATCCACTCGCGCGGCGACTTCGTGATACTGCGCCTCGGTGAAATAGCCCCGCCCGATCCCGCTCTGATTGGTGACAATCACCAGTCGATAGCCCGCCGCCTTCAAGCGTCCCAGTGTCTCAGTCACTCCCGTGTATATCTCCACACCCGCAGGATCGGAAAGATAGCCCGCATCGTGCATGAGAGTGCCATCGCGATCGAGAAAGACCGCCGGCGTCGGAGATTGAGAAAAATTTGCCATGTCTGCCGTGGATGGAACGCGGAATGTCGCGAATTGAAAAGCGTTCAAAAACGGCCCGTTAAAACCAGCGTGCGATTCCCGCAGGAATCAGAGCCCTGCTGCAGAGTATCAGGCAGCGGTGGGGGGGATTAAAAGTGGAATGGCGCGAAGCGCGGAGAAAGTAGCTCGCGAGTCCCTTCGCGGCACTACGCCACTCGCGAAGCGACAGTTCAATTAAAGTACCGCTTCGCGGAGGTGCAAAGTCGCGAAGGGATTGCCTTTCAGGCTACCTCCGGTTCGCGAGCTACTTTGCGCTTCGCGCGATTCCACTTTTAATCACACCCATCAGTGGGGAAATGCCTAGTTTAGGCTTGATTGATCGACCGTATTTCTTGACTAAATTCAAAGAACTTGATTTCTCTAACAAGGAATTTATGCCCAAGCGTACAGTTGTAACCCATGCCCCGTGATCCGATGTGCCAGCCGCTCAGCAAGGCTATCTCATGGTCGGTTTCGAACAAGGCTCTCCTTGGCCGGATTCAGGATGCGTTTAAAGCGATCGACGAAGTGCATGGCGATGGCCAGCTTCCACGGATCGAAGTGGTGGATTTCAAACCCGTCCGTGGAGTGGACAAGATCGGAGGATATCACAAATGCCGCATCAGCGTTTCTTCCGCAGTCCGCGCTCCGATGTTGGTAACGGTCCACGAAGTCGCCCACATGCTTGCGGACCACGTGTTTCGTCCCCGGAAACCTTCCGCGCCGTTTGCTCCGGATTCTGATTTGATTTGTCCGGAATTTCGCGCGTGGTGGGTGGCGATTAAATCGTCGAAAGCCTACAG
>JAYSTZ010000775.1:0-2578 GCA_043719365.1 Verrucomicrobiaceae bacterium
ACGCGGCGCTCGAAGCCAAAGGGATGTTCGCCCGCAAAGGCCAGATGGTGGACGCCACGTTTGTCGAGGTGGCGCGGCAGCGCAACTCGCGCTTTTGACAACGCCACGATCAAGGCCGGCGGGGTGCCGGAAGGGTGGAAGGATCAGCCGCAAAAGGCTCGGCAGAAGGACGTTGACGCGCGCTGGACAAAGAAGAATGGCGAGCGTTACTACGGCTACAAGAACCATGTGAAGGTCGATAGCCGCAGTAAGTTGATCGAAGGCTACACCGTCACGGACGCCTCGGTGCATGACAGCCAGGCCTTGGAGGAACTCATCGCCGAAGGCGACCCTGTGACCTATGTGGACAGCGCCTATGCCGGAGCGCCCTGCGCACAGATCTTCGCGGAGCGAAAGGTGGAGGCCAAACCCATCGAGCGAGCCTGGCGCAACCAGCCGCTCAACGGCCGCCAGCGACGCAGCAACCATGCGCGCTCGAAGATCCGGGTCCGGGTCGAGCATGTCTTTGCGACGATGCGGATGTGCCTGAAAAGCGCGTGGAACCGCTGCATCGGGATGACCCGCAACCGGGCGGCGATCGCGCTGACCAATCTGGTCTATAACCTGGTGCGCTACGAGCAGATCGAGCGTCTCGGACTCCGCAACTGGCGGACGGCATGACCCACAGGGTAACAGGCCACCAAAGCAGCGCCTCGGAGGACAGTCCCGCTCTACCTGCCAAGCCCTGCCACCCGCCGCGATTGGTCTCCCCCGCATCCCCCATTTCCTAACTCTCTTCTATCCCATGCAAGATGTTGGAAAATGCGGGTTAATAGAGGTGCCCTATAGTGAAGGTGGTAGCGCCCTTTCCAAAAGAACGCGCAGTTTGGATCGCCGGGCATCGCCTCACCCGGTCCTGGATGAGTGAGATGATATGTTAGCCAGTTTCCGGGCGCCTTTACCGGACGTGCGGGTGTTTCGTAAGTGAACGGGATCTCCTTTCCCGATTTGCAGAAAAAATCCCCCGTCGTGCCATCGAGCACCAGCTTGCCGTCTTCCACTTTGGCTCCGCCGATGAGTTGCGTGATGAGAAAACGCCCAGTCTTGTCCTTCGCTTCCGCGTCGTCAAACGACCACCACGCCCACGGCTTCGGTTCCGAAGCCACATTCGGTTTCAGCGCCGCGAGCTGCTCCGCTGACAAAGCCTGCGCATAAATCCGTGCATCGTCGATGGCTCCGGCGAAGCGTGCGTTGTCCCCTTGGCGGCGGTGGCGCCTGCCGATGCTCACGATGCTCGCCGCGTCAAATTCCTGCGGAGCTTCCGTCATCGTATGCTGCGAATACTGCCGGCCATCGCGATAAACGGTGACGGTTTTTCCGGAGTAAACCATCGCGATTTGCACAAAGGTTTTCGTGTCTGCCGTTTCCGGCGCAAACGCCGATTGATCCTTCTGCGTGCGCCGAAACATCTCGCTGCCCGCCATCCATTTTCCCGGTGTTAGTTCTCCGAAAACGGCCGCGTCGAAATTCCCCCCACGATCCTCGATCGTGAGCACGCTGCCACCGCGCTGCGTCAGGTTTGCAGGCGCGACCCAGGCGACGAGCGTCTTATCCACGAGTGGCTTGTCACCCGCAGATCCGTTCAAAACACCTTCCTGTTCCAGCCAAGGCGCAACCTTTTCGACCCAGCGCGCGGCATGTTCGCGCAAGCCGGGTCCGCTGAAGTGGACGCCTAGCCCGCCGTTCTCGCGAAACTCGCCTTTGAGCGCGTCGGAGTCAGGGCCTTCCAGCGCGATGCCATCCTTCCAAAGCGCAGCCTGCGCGGCGCGAAGGTCGGGTGAGGCTTCATCGCCCGGCACGTGATAGCTCACTTGCGCGACGAACCACGGTGCGTCCCAGCCAGCTTCCCGGCGCGAGTCGCGGATCACTTTCTCCAAATATGCGCGGTAAAGATTTCCCGGCAGCGTGCGGGTCGCATCAGCCTGATTCGCGTCGCTTTCGCCCTGATGCCACAGCACGGCGCGGAACCCATGCGGGCCCAGCGCCGTCATGCGCGAAACTAGTGCGGCGAAGATTCCACCTTTACTCTCCCACCCGCCGTCGGGAAGCCGTTGCACATTGCCTTCGATCGTGGGCGGATTTGGAAACGTCGCGCCCTTCGGCAGCCACTCGCGCACACTAGTCGCACCGACCCCGACCGCGGCGATACCGACTGGCACACGCAACTTCTCCGCAATCCCATCTCCAAAAGGCGGCATGAAGCTACCCTCGCCGCCGCTCGCTCCCGGCTGCGGATCGTTCGCGAGTTGCCACTTTCTGCCATCGAAAGCCGCGACGAGTCCGGTCTTCGTCTTCTGCTTCTCGGCCCCGTGATTTGCAGAATTTGACTGACCGGCCACGACGAAAACTTCGCCGATTCCCACATGCTCGATCTTGGTTTCCGCGAGCACATTTCCATCGCTCAGCGCCCGCACATCGACGCGATACCAGCCTCCCGCCGGGGCATCCATCGTTGCCTGAAACTTCATCCGATCCACCTTGGATTCCAGCCGCTTCCACTCGCCCACATTTCCTTCCAAAGTGATCCGCGCTTCGACGG